>JBPCQU010000283.1:0-16689 GCA_050997795.1 Solirubrobacteraceae bacterium
AGTGAGCGTTGTCGACCTCGTTGGTCCGCGCGTTGGCGATCGCGTCGGCGATCGCCTCGGGTACGAGCTCCAGGCCCCACACCTCGGCGACCTGGGGGGAGATCGAGAGCGCGATCGTGCCGATCCCGCAGTAGAGGTCGTACACGCGTTCAAAGCCCCGCGGGCGGGCGTACTGGATCGCGAGCTCGTAGAGCTGCTCAGCCATCTCGGTGTTGGTCTGAAAGAACGCCTCTGAGGAGATGCGCAGGCGCAGCGAGCCGAGCACCTCCTCGAAGCGCTCGGAGCCGAGCAGCAGCTCGGTCTCGCCGCCCTGGGTCGTCTCGCCCACGCCCTCTCGGCGCGTCCACAGCAGCCCGTCGAGTCCGGCGCCGGCGCGGGTCAGTGAATCACGATCGAGCTGACCGTCGGCCGTCACCAGGCGCACCTGGAGGGCACCCGTGCGGCGGCCCTCGCGCACGACGAGGTTGCGCAGCAGGCCCTCGCCGGTACGGCGGTCGTAAGGCGCGAGCCGCTGCTCGCGGCACCACTGCACGATCCGCTCGCGCGCCTCGTTGGCGCGCTCAGACGCGAGCCGGCAGTCGCTCAGCGCGACGATCTCGTCCCAGCGGCCGGGGGCGTGAAAGCCACAGGCCAGCGCCCCCGACGCGTCGGCTCCGAACGAGTACTCGAGCTTGTTGCGGTAGCGCCACTGCTCCAGCGCCCCGACGATCGGCTCGAGCTGGAAGCCGTCGAGCTTGCCGATCCGCCGCAGCGCATCGTCGACCTGCGCCTGCTTGACCTCGAGCTGGCGCTCGTAGGGGAGCACCTGCCAGGGGGCGCCGGGATGGTCGGCGACCGGTGGCACTCGGTCTGGGCTGGGTTCGAGGATCTCGATCGTCCGAGCCTCGGCGTAGGCGCGCTTGCGCTTGCCGATCACCGCGCGCACGCGGTCGCCGGGGACCGCTCCCGAGACGAACACGACGTAGCCGTCGGTCCTGGCGACGCCGGCGCCGCCGAACGCGAGCGAGTCGATCTTGAGCTCGAGCTCGTCCCCGCGCTGCGGGCGAGCCGGCGTGGCTTCTGTCGTCTCCACGCACCTAGCATGCCAGCCGCGGGGGCCCGGCCGCCCGGTGGCGCTGGCCCGGCCTAGCCGATCGACTTCTCGAGCGCGCCGACGACCGACTTGCGGTTGGCGTTCTTGCGCTCGTACGTGAGGACCTTGCGCAGCTCGGGCTTGCTGAGGCCGCTGAGGCGGCTCTGGACCTGGTCGGCGTTCAGGTCGTCGTAGCCGAGGATCGGGAACGAGGGGCCGACCCCGACGCTGCGGCGTGCCCGGTCGGCGTTGCGGACGAGGCGGTCGACTGACTCGGTGCTGCGCGCGAACTTGGTCGCGGCCTCGAGCTGATCGAGCCCGCGGTCGACTAGCTGCTCGAGCTCGTGGATCAGGTCATCGCCCTGCTGGCGGCCGCGGCGAACCAGCTCGGCGACCAGATCGTTGGCATCCTTTCGCGTCACGCGGCCACGTGATGCCGCGTCATCGAGTGTCTCCTGAATACGGTCACGGGTGAGCATGACCACCCCACGCGGCGAGATCGCACCCTTGGCGAGCTGCTCGGCCACCGATGCCACCGACTCCGAGCCGCCGCTCGCGCGGCGGCTTGTGGTGACGGCGCCCTTGGCGGGGGTCCTGGGCTGCTTGCCGCCCGCCCGGGCGGCGGTGGCCGTGCCCTTGGCTCCCGAACGCGCCGACCTCGCGGTCCCGGCGGCGGCGCCGCCGGCGGTCTTGGCGGCAGCCCTGGCGCCCCCGCCGCGCGCGGCGCGCTTGGTCTTCGCGGCACCGGCCTTGGCGGTGTTGGCGGTCTTGGTCGCGCCGGTCTTGGCCTGCGTCGCGGTGCGAGTGGCGGCATTGCGCGTGCTGGTCGTGGTGGCCTTGGTGCCACTCTTGGCGGCCGCGCTGGTGCGCTTGGCGGCGGCGCTGGTGCGCTTGGCGGTCGCGTTGGTGCGCTTGGCGGTCGCGTTGGTGCGCTTGGCGCTGGCGCTCGTGCGCTTGCTGGCCGGCTTGGCGGCCGGGGACGACTTCGAGCTGGAGGACGAGCGTTTCGGGGCGGGCATACTTGGCTCCTAATTGTCGTGACGCTGGCGCGAGCCTATACAACCTGGACACCCACGGGGGGCACGTATTGGTCGCGCCGCGTTTCGCAGTTGCGCAGCGCGGTCAGCTCGCCTCGGCGAGCAGCAGCTCGAGCAGCGCCTTCTGGGCGTGGCGGCGGTTCTCGGCCTGGTCCCAGATCCTCTGCCGGTCGCCGTACAGGACCGAGGCGGTGATCTCCTCGCCGGGGTGCGCCGGGAGGCAGTGAAGCGCGACGGCGTGGGGGGCGGCGAGGCTCAGCAGCTCCTCATCGATGCGGTAGGGGGCGAGCGCGCGGCGGCGCTGCTCGGCGCTGGCCGGATCGTCGCTCATGCTGACCCAGACGTCGGTGTAGACGGCGTCGGCCCCAGCCACCGCGGCCTGCGGGTCCGAGGTCAGGGCCGCCCCCGCGAGGGGTTCGAGCTGGAAGCCGTCGGGCGCGGCGACCCGGACCTCGATGCCGGCCAGCGCTCCGGCGATCGCCAGCGAGCGGGCGACGTTGTTGCCGTCGCCGACGTAGGCGAGCTTGAGACCGTCGAGAACGCCGAACGTCTCGCGCAGCGTGAGCAGGTCGGCGAGCGCCTGACACGGATGGTGGCCAGAGCTCAGCATGTTGAAGACCGGGACGGTGGCGTGCTCGGCCAGCTCGGTGACGAGCTCATGGCGTCCCGTGCGGATCCCGATCGCGGCGGCGTGGCGCGAGAGCACGTAAGCGGTGTCGCGCACCGACTCGCCGCGGCCCAACTGGAGCTCCTCCGTGCGGAGCACCATCGGGTGACCGCCGAGCTCGAAGATGCCGGCCTCGAACGAGACGCGGGTGCGGGTGGAGGCGGCCTGGAAGATCAGTGCGATCGTGGCGCCGGCGAGCGCGCTGGAGCTGTTGGGCGAGCGCTTGAGCTCGGTCGCGCGGGCGAGCAGCGCATCGAGCTCGGCGGCGCTCAGCTCGGCTCCGGTGAGGAAGTGGCGCGTCAAGCGCAGCAGTGTACGTTGGACGAGCTGTGATGAAGCTGCGAGTGCTGACGTGGAACCTGATGCACGGCCGCTCGCAGCCGCCGACCGGCCATGACCTGCTCGGCCGGTTCGCGGCGGCGCTCGCGGACTGGGAGTGGGACGTGGCGCTGCTGCAGGAGGTTCCGCCGTGGTGGCCCGCTTCGCTCGCCGCCGCGCTCGACGCGGAGGGCCAGCTCGTGCTGACCTCGCGCAACGGCCTGCTCGTGCTCCGGCGGGCGATCGCCACCCGGTGGCCGGACCTGATCAAGGCAAACGGCGGCGGCGCCAACGCGATCCTCGCTCGCCGCGACCGGATCGTCGCTCACCGCACGCTGCGGCTCTGTCGCTGGCCGGAGCGCCGCTGGGTGCACGCGGTGCGGCTAGCGTGCGGGATCTGGGTGGCGAACGTCCACGCGTCGGCGGGTGACGAGTCTCGCGCGCGCCGCGACGCCGGACTGACCGCTTCGAGCTCGCTCGCCTGGGCGGGGGGCGAGCCGCTCGTGCTGGGGGGCGACTTCAACCTGCGCGGGCCCCAGCTCGACGGCTTGCGCCAGATGGGCCTGCGCCACGTGGGGGTCCGCGACGTCGACCACATCTTCGTCGCCAGCGGGCTGGTGCCGGCGGGAGCGGCTGACGTGCTCGAGCGGGGCACTCTCTCTGACCATCCGCCGCTGGCCGCCACGCTGCGGCGCAGTCCCGATCACGACGTGGTCATGTAGACGTTCTTGAGCTCGGTGTAGTGGTCCAGGGCGTGCGGGCCGAGCTCGCGGCCCACACCGGACTGCTTGAAGCCGCCAAACGGAGTCGTCACCCGCACCGAGGTGTTGGAGTTGATCGAGATCGTCCCCGTCTCGAGCGCTCGGGCCACGCGTAGCGCACGCGCCCCATCTCGGGTCCAGACCGACCCCGAGAGTCCGTACACCGTGTCGTTGGCGAGGGCAATCGCCTCCTCCTCGCCGTCGAACGGGATCACCGCCGCCACCGGCCCGAAGATCTCCTCGCGCGCCGCCCGGTCGTCGTTTGACACCGGGCACAGCACGGTCGGCGCAAACCAGAAGCCCGCACCCTCCGGCGCGCTGCCCCGGATCGCCACCGGGAGCCCCCCGTCCACGTAGGAGCTCACCTTCTCGCGGTGCTCAGCCGAGATCAGCGGACCCATCTGGGTGGAGTCATCGAGCGGGTCACCGACCCGCAGCGCCTTGACACTGGTCTCCAGAAGCGCCATGAACTCCTCGAGCACCGGACGCTGCACCAGGATCCTCGAGCGCGCGCAGCAGTCCTCGCCCGCGTTGCCGAACACCGCCAGCGGAGCCGCCTGGGCGGCGGCGTCGAGATCGGCATCGGCGAAGATCAGGTTCGCGGACTTGCCGCCGAGCTCAAGCGTCACGCGCTTGATCTGCTCCGAGGCCATCCGGGCGATCCGACGCCCGACCGCGGTCGAACCCGTAAAGGCGATCTTGGCCACGTCCGGGTGGGTGACGAGCCGCTCACCCACCACTCGTCCGGGGCC
Organism: Solirubrobacteraceae bacterium; assembly: GCA_050997795.1. GTDB lineage: Bacteria > Actinomycetota > Thermoleophilia > Solirubrobacterales > Solirubrobacteraceae > Palsa-465. The sequence goes on from JBPCQU010000283.1 coordinate 4,608, forward strand.
GGCCACGACGTTCAGCACCCCCTCCGGCAAGCCCGCTCGGAGAGCGATCTTCTCGAGCTCGAGCGCCGTCAGGGGTGTGAGCTCGGCCGGCTTGAGGACAACCGTGTTGCCGGCGGCGAGCGCGGGCGCCACCTTCCAGCAGGCGATCGCCAGCGGGAAGTTCCACGGCACGATCAGCCCGACGACGCCGAGCGGCTCGCGGAAGGTCATGTCGATTCCACCGGGCACGGGAATCGTGTCGCCGAGCAGCCGCTCCGGAGCGCCGGCGTAGTAATGAAACGTGTCGATAACCATCCCCACTTCGCCGCGGGCGTCGCCGATCGGCTTGCCGACGTTGCGCGCCTCGAGCCGCGCGAGCTCCTCGGCGCTGTCTGAGATCTCGGCGGCGATCCTCCGCAGCTGCGTCGCCCGCTCGCCGGGAGCCAAGGCCCGCCACCCTCCGAAGGCCGCCTTGGCGCGGGCGACCGCGGCATCGGTTTCCTCCACGCCGGCTGGGGTGAGCTCGGCCAGCACATCCTCGGTTGCCGGCTCGAGGACCTTCAACGTCGTCTCGGTGCTCGTCGCCACGGTGAACCTCCGGCTTTCAGAACGGCGGTCTTTATCATCGCGGCCCGTGGAGCGTCAAGGCCACACGAGCGATCTTGCCGCCCCCGCGGAGGATCGTCAATGAGCCTCGGCGACGGAGGTGGGGGTCTGCGAGCGCTCGTGATCCAGCACGAACAGTCGGCGCCCGGTGGTTACCTCCACGAGTGGCTGCGCGAGGGTGGCGCCGACGAGGAGATCCTCCGGATCGACACCGATGCTCGCGAGCTCGATCCGGTTGACTTCGACGCGATCGTCTCATTGGGATCCGAGTCGTCAGCCTTCGACGACTCCGTCCCGTGGATCGAGCGTGAGCGGCGACTGCTGCGCGACGCCGCCGAGGCAGATGTGCCGATCCTCGGCATCTGCTTCGGTGCGCAACTGCTCGCCCGCGCTCTCGGCGGTCCGTGCTTGCGCATGGAGCGGCCGGAGATCGGCTGGCTGCCCGTGCGGACACGCGCCCCGGCGCTGGTGGCCGAGGGCCCATGGTTCCTGTGGCACTCCGACACGTTCACGGCGCCGCCGGGGGCCCGGCTGATCGCCGACAGCCCCGCAGGGCCGCAGGCGTACACCCGCGGGCGCAGCCTCGGGGTTCAGTTCCACCCCGAGGCCACGCCCGAGATGGTGGACCGCTGGGTGGGGGCGTATCGCCACGAGCTCGATTCCGAGCACGTGGACCCCGACCAGCTGCTCGCGCTGACGAACGCACGCGCCGGGCACGCCCGGAGGTCGGCGTGGCGGCTGTTCGACGCGTTTCTAGACCAGGTTGCGGGCGTCCGGAGCGCTGTGCGTGGCACTTGATGCCGGTCGGGCCCGGCCGGACGGGAACGCCGGCGGCGCGAAGCGTGAGCCGGTGATCGGAATCTGCGCCGTGCGCGAGCGCGCCCGGTGGAGCTTCTGGGACCAGCCCGCCCACCTCGTAGCGGACACATACGTGGCCTCGGTGCAGCGAACCGGCGCGATCGCGGTGCTGCTCCCGGTCGACCGGCGAGCCCCGGTGGCGCTGCTGCAGCGAATCGACGGGCTGCTGCTGATCGGGGGAGCGGATGTCGACCCCGCCTCCTACGGCGCGCGGCGCGAGCCCGCGACCGAGGCCACCTACCCGGAGCGCGACGACTTCGAGCTCGCGCTCCTGCGCGGCGCGCTCGAGCGCGCGCTTCCGGTGCTGGCGATCTGTCGGGGGATGCAGCTCCTCAACGTCGCGCTCGGCGGCACGCTGGCCCAGGATCTGATCGCCGCCGACGGCTCGCACCCCCACCGCCGGATCGTTGGCACGTTCGCCGGCAACGAGCACGTAGTCACGCTCGAGCCGGGGTCGCTGGCCGCACGCGCCGTCGGCGGGGGGGTCCACACCGCGCGCTGCCACCACCACCAGGCCGTGCTCGCGCTGGGCGAAGGACTCCGTGTCAGCGGGCACGCGGTCGATGACGCCGTGCCGGAGGCGATCGAGGCCACCGACGGGCGCTGGGTGCTCGGTGTCCAGTGGCACCCCGAGACCGATGACCGCAGCCGGCTCTTCTCGGCGCTCGCCGACGCCGCGCTCGGTTGCGCGCCCGGGGGCTGAGGACCAGGCCGGATTCGCGCCTGGGGGCTGAGGGACCAGGCCGGCCGGCTCAGCGCGCCGCGCGCAGGCCGAAGCCGCGCAGCATCAGCAGCGCCTTCTCGCTCAGCGTCCCGCGGGCGGGGAGGATGCCGAGCTGGGTCGCCGCGTCGTAGACGTCATAAAACGCGCGCACCCGCAGCAGCAGCTCGTGCTGGAGCTCGCAGTAGAAGACGCAGTGCATGACGACGAAGCGGTTGGTGGCCGGGAGAGCGTCCAGCGGCTGGCGGTGGGTGCCGAGGAGCTTGCACGGCGCCGCGACGAACTTGCCGTCGGTGAGCCGTGCGCCGGTCCGCTCCAGACGCGCGTCCGGGAACCCGGCCCACAGCCGCGCCGCGTGCTGGGCGAGCCGCTCGGTCCCGGCGATCGGCTCGGAGGTGAGCGGATCCTCGTACTGGATTCCGGCGGCGCAGACCTCGGCGAACGTGGCCGGGTCCTTCCCCGACCACGCCGCCTGCCAGCTGTCGATCACCTCGTCGACCGTCATCCGGCCGCGCCCCGAGCGCCGAGCGGGGCGCCGGCGGGGCGCAGCTCGGGGACGCCCTCCTCGGGCGTGGACGCGACTGCGTAGTGGCGGCGCTCGATCCGCCCGGCTCCGCGCGCGAGCCTCCCCGCCCGGACCGCGAGGCGGATCGCCTGGGCCATCGCGACGGGATCGTGCGCGCGGGAGATCGCGCTCGCGCACAGGACGGCGTCGCATCCCAGCTCCATCGCCAGCGCCGCATCCGACGCCGTTCCCACCCCGGCGTCGAGGATCACCGGGACGCCGGCGCGCTCGACGATGATCGAGATGTTGTAGGGGTTACGGATCCCCATGCCGCTCCCGATCGGCGAGCCGAGTGGCATCACCGCGGCGCAGCCGATGTCCTCGAGCCGGCGCGCCAAGACGGGGTCGTCGGTTGTGTACGGGAGCACGACGAAGCCGTCGTCGATCAGCTCCTCGGCCGCCGCCACCAGCTCGACCGCATCGGGCAGCAGCGTGCGGTCGTCGCCGATCACCTCGAGCTTGATCCAGTCGGTCTCGAACGCCTCGCGCGCGAGGTGGGCAGTCGTGACGGCGTCACGCGCGGTAAAGCAGCCCGCCGTGTTGGGCAGCACCTCGACACCGGCGGCATCGAGGACCTCGAGGATCGAGCCGCGCGCGGCCGGGTCGAGGCGGCGCAGCGCGACCGTGCAGAGCTCGGCTTCGGACTCCGCACACGCCCGCGCCAGCAGCTCGTGGTTGGCAAAGCCACCGGTGCCGAGGATCAGTCGCGAGTGCAGCTCGCGGCCCGCGATGCGGAGTGGGTCTGGGGGTCGGGCTTGCGCGCTCATCTGCTCAGCCTCCTTGGATCGCGGCCACGACCTCGATCAGCGCCCCATCGCCGACCTCGGTGTCGGCCCAGCGAGATCGCGTCACGACCTCGCCGTCGAGTGCCACCGCCACCCCGCGGGCGCCGATGGAGACATCCAGCTGCTCGACCACGCTGGCGACAGTAGCGCCGGCGGCGAGCTCGCGCCGCTCGCCATTGAGGGTCACGATCACGCCGGGCTCCGGGTGGGTGGGAACTGGCTTCGGGGGGGTGGGAACTGAGGCTCCGCGCGGTCAAAGCGCGCCGGCGCGAATGCGCTCGCCAGCGGGTCCGGCTGCTCGCCGAGCAGCGCGGAGCAGATCAGCTCGGCGGTGACCGGGGCCAGCAGGATGCCGCCCCGCCGGTGGCCGGTAGCCCACAACAGCCCCTCGACGGCGCTCGCTCCGATCACCGGCAGGTTGTCGGGGGTGCCGGGGCGCAAGCCGGCGGAGAACTCGTCCAGCACCAGCTCCGAGACCCCCGGCACGAGCTCGCTCGCGTCGCGCAGGAGCTCGAACGCGGCGCCCGCGGTCACCGTCGTGTCAAAGCCACGCTCTTCGGAGGTAGCGCCGATCACGTAGCGACCGTCGCCCCGGGGCACGATGTAGGACCGGCCCATGCGCACTACCCGGCGCAGCAGGCCGGGGCCGGCGGGGTCGTGCAAACGCATGATCTGCCCCTTGACCGGTGCCACCGGGATACGCAGGGAGGCGGGGATGCCTTCGATCTCGCCTGACCAGACGCCGGCGGCGATCACCACGTTGCGCGCCGTGACCGTTGAGCCGTCGCCGAGGATCACGCCACTCGTTCGCCCGTCGGTCAGCTCCAGCGCGCTGACCGCGGTTCGCTCGCGCAGGTCACCGCCGGCGCGGCGGATCGCGGCCGCGAGGGCCGCGGTCAGCCTGCGGGGGTCGATCGCGTGATCGTCTCCGACCTCGAGGGCCAGGCGGAGCGCCGGCGTCAGCCCGGGCTCGAGCCGCCGCGCCTGGCTCGCGCGCAGGCGCCCGACCGCGAGTCCGTAACCCCGGCGCAGCTCGAGCTCGCGCTCGAGCGCCTGCGCCTCGTCGGCGTCACGCGCGACGAGGAGGGTTCCGGTGCGCGCGTAGCCGACATCGGTGACGCCGGCGGCGACGGCGAGCTCGCGGGCGAACCGCGGGTAGGCGGCCGCGCTGCGCAGCCCGAGCTCTAGCAGTGGCTCCTCGGCCGGGGTCACCTCAGCGACCGGCGCGAGCATCCCGGCGGCTACGCGGGAGGTCCCGCCTCCGGCCAGGCCCCGATCGAGCACGGCGACTCGCAGGCCGCACGTGCGTGCGCGCCAACCGATCGCGAGACCGATCGCGCCTGCGCCGACGACTGCTACATCAACTGCTTCTGGGTTGTGCTCGGACAAGAAACCTCCCTGCGCCGGCATTACCCGGCCAGGTCTTGACGGTCGGCGGCGTAAGCGTGCTCGCCCTCTCAGCCCAGCGGTGGGGCTCCCGTAGGATCAATGCTAGCGCGGGACTCCTGCCAGACTTCAGGCGTGAGCGATCGCCGCGACCGTCTCAACCGGGCCGTCCTCTACCTCGTCTGCGACGAGCGGTCTGACGCGTTCCTAAAGCGCGCCCTGCGCGGCGGGGTGGACATCGTCCAGCTGCGGATCAAGGACGGTTGTGACGACGATCGGATCGTCGCGGTGGGCAGACGCTACGCGCGCGCCTGCGAAGCGAAGGGAGCGCTCTTGATCGTCAATGACCGCCCCGATCTGGCGCTCGCTGCCGGCGCCGACGGCGTCCACCTCGGGCAGGATGACGTGGCGGTGACCGAGGCTCGGGCGCTCCTCGGTGAGCAGCGGATCGTCGGCCTCTCGACGCACACCCGGGCGCAGATCGACGTCGCCCGGGGCTTGGCGGTCGACTACATCGGCGTCGGACCGGTGCACGCGACCCCGACCAAGCCCGGCCGTCCCGCGGTCGGCCTCGAGCTCGTCAGCTACGCGGCCCGCCACAGCGCGTTGCCCTTCTTTGCCATCGGCGGCATCGATGCGGCGAACGTCGCCGCGGTGCGAGACGCCGGCGCCAGCCGCGTGGCGGTGGTGCGGGCGTTGACCGACGCGTCGGACCCTGAGGCTGGCGCACGAGCGCTCCGCGCCGGGCTGGCCGGGACGGCGAGCGACAGCGAGGTGGGCGTTGGCGCCGCGGGGTAGCCGCAAGCGGGGGCGCCGGCGCAAGCCACGGCCGCCGAAACCCGATCCGCCGCGCGGCACGATCGCGGGCTGGCCGGCGGAGCCCGAGATGACCCGGTCGCAGCGGCGCGACGCCCAGATTCGCGCCGGGCTCACCCCGTTTAGGCCGGGCGAGCGCCCCGGCGTGATCGTGGTCGCCTCGATCGTGGCCGGCCTGCTCGGGCTCGGGAACCTGGTCGCGTTCGTGACCGGCGTCAAGATCGGCGGCAAGCACCCCGCCGCGGGCGGGATCATCGTCTTCTCGGTCCTGATGATCGCTTGCGCGATCGGGATGTGGCGGCTCTGGTACGGCGCCGTGCTGGGCTTCATGGCGCTGCTGGCGATCATCGCGACGCTGTTTGCGCTGCTGCTGATCGAGGCCTCGAACATCCTCGGCCTGTTGGTCGGACTGATCGCGGTGGCCGGCTCCGGCTACCTGTTCTTCAAGCTGGTCAGGGTGCTGAGCCGGATCCAGATGCCGCGCTATCCAGGACGCTGAGACGCGCGAGGTTGGCCCCGCGGTCGAACGCTGTTTGCCTCCGCTCCATCTCCTCGTCCGCGCCTCGAGCGCTTTCGGCGGCTTGCGGGCCTTGGCCGGCGTCCTGGCCGCAGGGCCAGTTGACCCAACGGTACTCCTCGGGCCAACGCGTTGTGTTAAGCCCTCGGACCGCGGGCCCGGACTCCACCGTCGTGACGAGATAGGCTCAGGCCCAGATGCCCGAGTCCTCCTATGACTGCGTCGTGATCGGCTCCGGCCCGGGGGGTTACGTGGCCGCAATCCGCGCCGCCCAGCTGGGCATGAAAACCGCCGTGATCGAGAAGGACAAGGTCGGCGGCCGCTGCCTGAATTACGCGTGCATCCCGGCCAAGGCGGTGCTGCGCGTCGCCGACGTGCTTTCGGAGATCCGCGAGGCCGGCGACTTCGGGATCAAGGTGTCAGAGCCTGAGATCGACTACGCGGGCGTCACCGAGCGCCGGACCAAGGTGGTCACCACGCTCACCGGGGGCGTGGCGGGGCTACTCAAGAAGAACCGCATCGACGTGATCGAGGGCGTCGCGTCGCTCGCCGGCGGCGGCCGGGTGCAGGTCGGCGACCAGACGATCGCCGCCAAGACGATCGTGCTCGCGACCGGCTCGGTCAAGCGGCCGATCCCGGGGGCCGAGTTCGGCGGTCGCGTGATCGGCACCGAGGAGGCGTGGGCGCTCGACGAGCTTCCGGCGACGATGGCCGTCGTGGGAGCCGGCGCGTCCGGCGCGGAGATCGCCTCCGCGTACGCGCGCCTCGGGGTCGAGGTGATGCTGTTCGAGGCGCTGGCGCGGGTGCTGCCGACCGAGGACGCGGACATCTCAAAGCTCGCCGAACGTGGCCTGGGCAAGCAGGGGATGACGATCCGCACCGACACGCTGGTCAAGGACATCGAGTCGGGCGAGCGGGGCGTCGCGTTCTCCTTCGGAGCTGAAACGGGACAGGCCGACTGGCTCGTGATCGCCGCCGGCCGCGGTCCCGACGTCGAGGGGCTCGGACTCGAGGCGGCCGGCGTCGAGCTCGGCGAGCAGGGTCTGATCGAGGTCGACGGCGCGATGCGCACGAGCGCCGACGGCGTCTACGCGATCGGCGACCTCGTCCACGGACCGGCGCTCGCGCACAAGGCCTCGGATGAGGGCGTGATCGCGGTCGAGGACGCGTCCGGGATGACCACGCACCCGATCGAGTACGTCGACATCCCGCGGGCGACCTTCTGCACCCCGAACGTGGCCAGCTTCGGCCTCACCGAAGCGCAGGCTCGCGAGCAGGGGCACGACGTCGTCGTCGGCAAGGTGCAGTACGGAGCCGTCGGCGCCGGCACCGTGTACGGAGACCGCACCGGCCTGGTCAAGATCGTCGGCGAGACCCGCTACGGGGAGCTGCTGGGGGGTCACATCGTCGGCGCAAAGGCGACCGAGCTGATCCAGGAGCTGGTCAACGCGCGGGCGCTCGAGGGGGGCTATCCGGAGATCGCGCGCCTGATCCACGGCCACCCGACGATGTCCGAAGCGGTGATGGAGGCCGCCCGCGCCGCGGACGGCTGGCTGATCCACGGCTGACCGCCGGCTGCGTGGCGGAGAGCGTGACGCCCACCCAGCCCGTCTTCTACTACGACCTCGGCAACCCGGGCTGCTACCTGGTCGCCGAGCGGATCATGTCTGAGCTCGCGCCGGTGCCCGAGTGGGAGCCGGTGCTCGGCGCCGCGCTCGGGGTGGCGACAGCCGAGCCCGACCGCGACTCGGTGGGCAGGCAGGTCGCCCAGCTCGGCCTTCAGCCGCTGCGCTGGCCCGCGGCGTGGCCACCCGACACCGAGCCGGCGATGCTCGCGGCCACGTACGCCAAGCGGGTCGGTCGCGCGGTGGCGTTCTCGCTCGCGGCCTTTCGCCAGGCGTTCGCCGGCGGGCGCGATCTCGGCGATCAGGGCACAGTGCTGATCGCGGCGGCGGCGTGCGAGATGCACCCGACCGCGGTCCTGAAGGCAGTCGGATTGCGCTCCGTGAAGGCGGCGCTGCAGAGCGCCGGCGAGCGGGCGATCGCTGCCGGCGCGCGATCGCTGCCGGCGATCGAGGTGGGCGGCGAGGTGTTCGAAGGCCAGCACTGTATCGAGCAGGCCGGCGCCGCGCTGGGGGCCCGATCGTGAAGGCCAACCGCGCGTTTCACCTCATCGTCTCGCGCGAGGGACTCGAGCCCGCGTTCATGGCCGATCGCGCCCGGCTTGACCGGATCGAGGTCGTATCGATCGACGACGGGGAGGTGGTGCTCTACTGGGACCTGCCGGCCAAGCAGGCGACGAGGCTGCTCAAGGAGCTGCGGGCCGACCTGGTGGGGCTGGACGCCGATGAGTTCGTCGCCCGCTGGGAGGGCGCCGATGCCGTCACCGACTGGCCGCTGTAGCTTCTCGCTCGGTGAAACCAGGATCGCCCGCCCCCGACCAGCACGGACTGAAAGGCGAAACCAGCGTTCACGAGCTGACTCGCGCGCAGCGGGCGATCGCTCGCAGGACCGCCGAGTCGCGCGCGACGGTCCCGGACCTCGAGCTCGGCGCCGAGGTCGAGATCGACGCCGCGCTGGCGCTCGCGCGCGAGCGCGGGTGCTCGCTGACGGCCCTGCTGGTGCACGTGTGCGCGGTCGCGCTGCGCGAGCACCCCTACGCCAACGGGGCCTATCGCGACGGACGCTACGAGATCTACTCGCGCGTCAACGTGGGGGTCACGGTGCAGACCGACGAGTCCTATTTGGCTCCGACCGTGCTCGACGCGGACACCAAGCCGCTCCAGCAGCTCAGCGCCGAGCTGGATGGGGCTGCGGCTCGCGCCCGGGCCGGAGAGCTGACGCCGCCCGAGCTGGCGGGGGCGACGTTCACGCTGACCGACCTGGGCGAGCACGGCGTGGGCTGGATGACGGCGCTCATCGCCCCGCCCCAGGCAGCCTCGCTGACGGCGGGGGCGGTGCGCTCGGTGCCGATCCTCCGCGATGGATCCGTAGTACCCGGCCACGCGCTCAGCCTGACGCTCGCCTGCGACAGCCGGATCCTGTTCGGCGCCCGCGCCGCGGGGTTCCTCGCGCGCGTGGTGGCATTGCTGGAATCCGCAGCGCAACGAGCTAACGGACCAGCGGACGCTCCTTGACCTTCGAAGGGGCGGGGGTGAAGTGGGGCAGGCGCAGCGCGAAGATCGAGCCTTGCTCGGTGCTCGTGACGGCACACGTGCCGCCGTGGCCCTTGGCGATCGCGTCGAAGATCGCGAGGCCCAGGCCGACTCCGCCGGCCGAACGGGTGCGCGCCGAGTCGGCGCGCGCGAAGCGGTCGAAGATGCGCCGCAGCGCCTACTCGGGCACGCCGCAGCCCTCGTCCTGCACTTCGATCAGCACGTGCCCCCATCCATCGCGGCGCGCGCCCAGCTCGATCGTGGCGTGGGGATCGGTGTACTTGACGGCGTTCTCGAGCAGGGCGTCGAGCGCGGCGCGCAGGCGATCGGCGTCGGCGAGCACGCGTCCCGGCGCGAGCGGCCCCAGCCGCCACGCCCGCGGCGCGACCTCCGACCAGCGCATGAAGACATCCTCCAGCAGCGGCTCGAGCTCGATCTCGTCGGTGAGCAGGAAATCGGGCTGGTCGGCGGTCGCGAGCAGCAGCAGGCGCTCGATGATCGCGTCGATGCGGCCCAGCTCGTCGAGCGCCACGTCGAGCTCGGGCGCGCCGGCGTCGTGGGCGCGAAGCAGCTCGAGATGGCCGCGAGCGATCGTCACCGGCGTGCGCAGCTCATGCGAAGCGTCGTGGATGAAGCGCTCCTGGCGCTCGAGCAGCGAGCGCCGCTGCTCGGCGCGCTGCTCGGCGATCTGCAGCGCCTCGACGCGGCGGCGGGCATGCCAGACCATGGCCAGGAACATCGCCGCCATCAGCGGAACCTCGAACAGCTCGCCCCAGAGCTGGATGCCATCGAAAGCGTCGAGTCCGATCGAGGCCCCGGTCATCGCCATCACACAGGCGAGCACGATCAGGGTCGCGCGCAGCGGCCAGACCCGGAAGCCGTACAGCAGCGTGAGGCTGATCCACACGAAGTGAAACGGGATCGTCTCCCAGCTCGGCCACGCGATCATCGCGGCGTAGTTCGCCGCGGCGAACGCGAGCCACAGCAGCTCGACGCGGTAGCGCCGGAGCGTCATCCCGAGCTCAGGCGGCGGCACGGTAGCCGGCGTTGCGGACCGTCTCGATCGGCGCGTCGGGGCCGAGCTGCCGGCGCAGCCGCCGCACGCAGACGTCGACCACGTTGGACCGGGGGTCGAAGTCATAGCCCCAGACTTCGGACAGCAGGCGCTGACGGCTGATCACTTCGCCGACGTGGAGCATCAGGAAGTGCAGCAGGCGGAACTCCCGATCAGACAGCTCGGCCACGGTTTCGCCGACGCGGGCCTGGCGACGGGCGACGTCGAGCGCGAGGCTGCCCGCGCGCAGGACGGTCCCGTCGGGCGCGCCGTGCGCACGGCGCATCTGCACTCGGCTCCGCGCGATCAGCTCGTCGAGGGAGAACGGCTTGGCCAGGTAGTCCACGGCGCCGAGCTCGAACCCGCGCAGCTTGGTCGCGAGGTCGCTGCGCGCCGACAGGATCAACACCGGCAGGCTCGGCCGCTGGCGATGGAGCTCCTGGAGGACGTCGAGGCCGTCGCGCCCGGGCAGCAGCAGGTCGAGGATGACGAACTCGTAGTCGCCCGTGAGGGCGAGCGTGAGCCCTCGCTCGCCGTCCTCGACGACGTCTACCTTGAACCCCTCGGCTTCGAACGCGCGGGCGAGGAAGGAACGGATCCGCGTCTCGTCCTCAACCACCAGCATTCGCATTCGGCTTCTTCCCTCCTCGCTCGAGCGGCAGCGGGACGATATCCGCTCTCCGATGACTTGTACATGACGGGCAAATGACATCGCCGTCATCTTCTTATGCGTTTCCTACAGGGCGCGGTAGGTTTCCGCCGCGACGGAGAGGGAAGAGCGATGAGCGGATACGCAAAACGACTGCTGGGAACCGTGATTGCTGCGGCGATCGTTTGCGTCTTGATCGGCCTGTACGTCGGGCTGTACCTGGTCAACGTGCCTGGATCGGCAGCCGCGACCCAGACGGCCGCGGGAGCGCAGCTGTACCTCGGGACTGTCCCAGCCGCGGCCCTCGATGACCCGCACCCAACCTGGGTCTCCTACTACGCGGTCGACGCCAACGGGAGCAACTGGCGCCACGTGACGACGTATCAGCTTCCGGCGCACACGCTCGTTCACGTCACGATCTACAACTTCGACTCCCAGACCGGGCTGCGCAACGAGTTCATCTCCCAGGCGACCGGCACGGTCGGCGCCAACTTCACGCTCGACGGCAAGCCCACGCAGGCGATCGGCCCGACCACGGCCTCGCACGTGTTCGCGATCCCGCAGTTCGGCGTCTCGGTCCCGCTCCAGGGGATCACCGCCACGGCCAAGAACCCGTGCAGCAACGCACCGTGCGCGCTCAGCTTCAGCCACACCACGACCTCGTTTGAGTTCCGGACCCCCGGGCCCGGCCTCTACCGCTGGCAGTGCTTCGTCCCGTGCGCGGCGGGGTTCATCGAGGGCTGGGGTGGACCGATGCAGACCGTCGGCTACATGGACGGCTTCATCAAGGTCGTATGAGACGGCACGGCCGATGAACGAGGTCAACCACTGGCGCCGCGTCGTGCTGTGGTGGGTAGCGGCGAGCGTGATCGCCACGCCGCTGGTGGTGTTCGTGCTGGCCCCCGGGCTGCCGCCCGGCAACGGCTCGGTGGAGGCGTCGGGGCAGGTGGTCGACAACACCGTGCTGTTTGGCATCTCCACGCCGGTGGCG
>JBPCQU010000021.1:0-10783 GCA_050997795.1 Solirubrobacteraceae bacterium
GGCTGCTCGCGATGCGACGGCTGCCGCGGCCGCGCCCGGCGCGCGCGGGGTCGGTGCTGGCCGGCGGCGAGGGCGTCGCGAGCCGCGGCTAGCGGCAGCCACGCCCAGGTCGGACGTGGGGGATTTCTCTGGTATAGGTCGAGTAATCCCGCAACCCTCCTCTCGTGCGCGATGATTTCGGCCGGTTCGGGTCGTCTTTAGCACCGCCACTGCAGCTGACCACAGTGAAGGGAGCTGGGAATGAGAAGGATCGTCGTGACCGAATTCGTGTCGCTGGACGGCGTGATGGAGGACCCGGGCGGCTCGGAGGGGACCGAGCACGGGGGCTGGACGTTCAAGTTCGAGGACCCCGAGGGGATGAGCTACAAGCTGGATGAGGTCATGGATCACGAGGCGATGCTGCTCGGGCGGGTCACCTACGAGGGCTTCGCCGCGGCCTGGCCCGGGATCAAGGACCAGGTCGGATTCGCCGACAAGATGAACGCGATGCCCAAGTACGTCGTCTCGCGGACGCTCGAGCGGGCCGACTGGAACAACTCGAGCGTGCTCTCGGGTGACGTGGCCGAGGAGGTCACGGCGCTCAGGCAGCAGGAGGGCGGCGACATCCTCGTGGCCGGAAGCGCCAGCCTGGTCCGCGAGCTGATCGCCCACGATCTCGTCGACGAGTACCGGCTGATGGTGTTCCCGATCGTGCTCGGCAGCGGCAAGCGACTGTTCGCCGACGCCGCCGGGGCGCCGGTGCTGAAGCTGGTCGACCTCAAGCGGCTCGAGTCGGGCACCGTGATCCTCACCTATCACCGGGGCTAGAGCTTGGCGGCCCCCACGTTTGACCTGCAGAGCCACTCGGCCCATTCCGATGGCGCCCTGTCCCCCGGCGGGGTAGTGCGGGCCGCCGCCGAGTCCGGGGTGCAGCTATTGGCGCTCACCGACCACGACACCGCGGCCGGCGTGCCCGAGGCCACCGTCGCCGCCGCCGAGGCGGGGATCGGCCTGGTCGCCGCGACCGAGATCAGCTCGCTGTTCGACGACCGCCAGGATCTTCATGTGCTGGGCTACCTGATCGACCCCGGGCAGACGACCCTCGTGCAGGCGCTCGAGCGCTCCCGGGCCGACCGTGAGCGGCGGTCGCAGGCGATGGCCGACGTGTTGTGCGAGCTCGGGTTCGAGCTCGACCAGGCCGCGCTGTCAGAGCGCGCCGCGCAGGGCAAGTCGATCGGGCGTCCGCACCTGGCGCAAGCGGTGGTCGGCGTCGGCGCCAATCATGCCCGGCTCGCCGCCGAGGGGCTGCTCGACCCGACCGCGTTCCTGGTCGCGTACCTGGTGCAGGGGCGCCCGGCGTTCCGTCCTCGCGCCGCGCCGTCGGTTGAGGAGGCGATCGAGCTGATCCACGGCGCCGGCGGCCTGGCCGTCTGGGCGCACCCGTTCTGGGACGTGGAGGAGCCCGGCGCCGTGCTCGCGGCGATCGACCGCTTCCGCGGCGCGGGCCTCGACGGGGTCGAGTCCTTCTACGTCCCCCACACCCGCGAGCAGACGCAGCTGCTGGTGGCGCGCTGCGCCGAGCTCGGGCTGCTCAGCACCGGCTCCTCGGACTACCACGGCCCCGAGCACCACACGTTCTCGAAGTTTCGGGCGTTTGACACCTACGGGCTCGCGCCCGCGCTCGGCCCGCTCGCCGGTTGAAGGCCGCCGCGGCCGTGGCCGGACGACCCCGACGGCCTCCGACCGGCGAGCGAGTCTGCGTGCTCGAGCGCGGGCGCGGGCGCTGTCAGGCGTGCTTGGGCGTGTGGGCGACCACCAACGTGCGCTTGGGCGCCTGGACCACGAGCACGCGCTGGCCCGGCTTGAGCTGTGAGAGCGTGGCCTTCTGGCGATCGTCACGAACCCGGGCGCCGGCCGGGATCGTCAGCGTGACGGTCTTGTAAGCCGCGCGCTTGGTTCCCTCGGTGATCGTCAGCTGCTGGCCGCTGACCGAGTCGACCTTGCCCCGGTCGAAGGTGACGGTCACAAACCCCTGCTTGCTGGCGACCACCAGGTTGCCGTGGACGGCGCGCTTGGCCAGGCGGCGCAGGCCGCGACCGCGCAGGCCGCGGTGATGGGCCGCGTGGGCCGAGCCGCCGGCGGTCGCGCTCGTGCTCGCCCCGGCGCTGGCGATCGCGCTCGCTCCGGCGCCGAGGGCGACGCAGCAGGCCGCCACCAGCACGAGCCGAGAGTGCTTGCGAATCGAAGACATCTTGTTGGAACCTCGCTTGTGTTTGGCTTAGCTGATTCCCGCACCGGCCGGCGGGCACCGTGCAACTGTCGCTCCGGTCCGCAAGGACGGTGTCAGCCGAAGGTCAGCTCCGTGTAAAACCCCGCCGCGGCGTCGAGGCGCCCACCTACGATGTCCCGCATGGCGGCGACGATCATGGTGGTCGAGGACGAGCCCAACATCGGCGCTCTGGTCCGCACCTACCTCGAGCGCTCGGGGTACAAGGCTCTCTGGGTGCGCTCCGGCGAAGAGGCGCTCGCCGAGCTGCGCCGCCATCCGATCAAGCTCGTCGTGCTCGACATCGGGCTCCCGGGCATCGACGGCTTCGAGGTCTGCCGGCGGATCGCCGGCCAGGTGCCGGTGATCATGCTCACCGCCCGTGACGAGGAGCCCGACCGCGTCGCCGGGCTCGAGGTCGGCGCCGACGACTACGTCGCCAAGCCGTTCTCGCCCCGGGAGCTGACCGCTCGGGTCAAGGCGGTGCTGCGTCGATCCGGCGCCGCAGCCAACGCCGAGGACGTGATCGAGCTCGGGCCGGTGCTGGTCTCGCGCGGCGCGCGCGAGGTACGCGTCGACGGCCTCGAGGTGGAGCTCACGCAGCGCGAGTTCGATCTCCTCGAGCACCTGGTCCGCCACGCCGGCCAGGTAGTGACCCGCGATCAGCTCCTGGAGCAGGTCTGGGGGTTCATCTCCCCGGGAGAGACCCGGACGGTCGAGGTCCACGTCGCCCAGCTGCGCAAGAAGCTCGGGCACCCCGAGCTGATCAGGACCGTGCGCGGGTTGGGCTACAAGGCCAGCGCGTGACGCTCCAACGCCGCGTGCTCGGCTACCTGGCGCTAGCCGCGATCGCCTCCTGCGCGCTGACGGTCGGCGTCGCGGTCGTGCTCGTGCGGGCCAGGATCTCCGCCCAGAGAGTGTCCGCGCTGCAGTCGCAGGCCGGAGTGATAGCCGCCGTGGGGGGCGCCCCGGGGGCGCTGTCGGTGGGGGATCACGTGTACCGGGTCGGGGCCGGCAGAGCGAGGCTCGTGCGTCCGCGGGTCCGCGCCGCCGTGCTGGCCGCGATCCCCCCGTCCGGCAACGCGCAGGGGAGGATCACCATCCTTCACCGCTCGGTGCTGTACGTGGCGCGGACCACCGGGAACGGCCGGATCGTGCTGCTGCGCGGCGCCGCGCTCGCGTTCGCGGAGTGGCGACCGTTCCTGGTCAGCCTCGCGCTGGCCGGGCTCGGCGGCGTGCTGCTGGCGGTGCTGCTCTCCTACCTGCTGGCCCGGCGCTTGACGCGCCCGATCGGCGACCTGGCGGCGGCGACTCAGCGTGTCGCGGCCGGCGAGCCGGGCGTCGAGGTGCCGGTGGAGGGCGAGGACGAGCTCGCTGGGCTGGGCCGGGCCTTCAACGAGATGTCGGTCGAGCTGTCCCGCGCGCGGGAGGCTCAGCGCAGCTTCCTCGAGTCGGTCAGCCACGAGCTCAAGACGCCCCTGACCTCGATTCGCGGCTACGCCGAGGCGCTCGAGGAGGGCGCCGTCGCGCCCGCAGACGGCGCGCGCGTGATCGCCGCCGAGTCCGGGCGGCTGGAGAGGCTGGTGTTTGACCTGCTCGACCTCGCGCGGGTGGGACGGGCCGGATTCGCGGTCAGGCGCGAGCCGGTCGACCTGGCCGCGGTCGCCAGCGCGGCGGCCGGGCGCCACCTGCCTCGCGCCCGCCAGCTCGGCGTGAGGCTTGACGGCTCGAGCGCTGAGCGAGCCTGGGGCGTCGGTGACGAGGACCGGCTGCTGCAGGCGACCTCGAACCTGATCGAGAACGCGCTGCGTCTGACTCCGTCGGGCGGCGCGATCACCGTCACCGCCGCCGACGGCCGCATCGCCGTCAGCGACACCGGGCCTGGGCTGGCGGCCGAGGATCTGCCGCGCGCGTTTGACCGCTTCTACCTCTATGACCGCTACCGCAGCGAGCGCGCGGTCGGATCCGGGCTCGGCCTGGCGATCGTCAAGGAGCTGATGGTGGCGATGGGCGGAGGCGTGCGGGCCGCCGCCGCACCCGGCGGCGGAGCCGAGTTCACGCTCACGATGCCGGCCCCCGCACCACCGGCCGATTCGACACCGGCGCCGGCGGCCTAGGCGTTACGCGAGGACGTTGCGCTCGGCCAGGTGCTGGCCGACCTTGCGCTTGACCCGCTGCAGCGCGTTGTCGACGGTCTTGCAGTCGCAGTCCAGCCGACGACCGACCTCCTCGTAGGAGTGACCATCGAGATATAGCGCCAGCACGCGCGATTCGAGCTCTGAGAGCACGGTCGAGATGCACGCGACGAGCGCCCGCAGCTCTTCGGAGGAGATCACCTGATTTACCGGGTCGTGCACGGTCGAGCCCGGCAGCATCTCGTCGAGGGTCGGCTCGTTGTCCCCCGAGGACCCGGCCGGCGTGCTCGAGAAGGAGACGTACTGATTCAGGGGCGTGTGCTTGTTGCGGGTAGCGGTCTTGACCGCGGTGATGATCTGGCGCGTGATGCACAGCTCCGCGAAGTTGCGAAAGCTCGACTCCCGGTCGGTCCGGTAGTCGCGGACCGCCTTGTAGAGACCGACCAGCCCCTCCTGGATCAGGTCATCCGCGTCCCCGCCGGCGAGGAAGTACGACGAGGCCTTGAGACGGACGAAACCGTAGTAACGACGGACGATGCGGTCATACGCATCGGCGTGCCCCTGCTTGGCCAAGGCGATGAGAAATCCATCTTCAACCTTGGGTTGAGCCTGAGAGTAGGCAGAGAGTCGAGCCACGAATACACCTCTTCCACCTCCGCCGCAACGACGGAAGATCGGATTGTCGTGGCGCGCTACCTCCCCTGGCGCCGCACCGTTCATAGACTTCCCAGAAAGCAGGGCCGAGGCCCCCCTCTCCCTCACCCCAAGCCCTAAAGCTCGAGTTGATCCTTATTTGTGGGCGCGAGCTTTACATAGCAACGCGCGCGTGTCAAGCGTGGTGCAGGTTTCCTTGCCGATTGCGGGCGGCGGCGAAGATCAGCACCGCCGCCGCCGCGCCCACGCCGAGCGAGTCGATCTTGCCCCGCAGCGGGATCGAGACGAGCACGTCGCACGCGCTGGCCACCCGCGGCCGCAGACCCCTTCCCTCAGAGCCGACCACCAGCACCAGCGGTCCGCCGAAGTCGACGGCGGCGTAGTCGGTGTCCCCGCCCTGGTCGGCCCCATAGCACCACACGCCGGCGCGCTTTGCCTCGGCGAGGAAGTCGGCGAGGTTGCGGATCTTGGCGATCGGCAAGTGCTCGACCGCGCCGGCCGAGGCCTTGCACACGGCCGGCGTGACCTCGGCTGAGCGCCGCTCCGGGAGCACCATGCCCGACGCGCCGGCGCATTCTGCGCTGCGCACGATCGAGCCCAGGTTCTGGGGATCCTGCACTTGATCCAGCGCGACGATCAGCGGCTCGGGCAGCGCGAGCAGCGCCTCGGCCGAGGCGTAGCGAAACGGCTCCACCTCGGCGCACACGCCCTGGTGGGAGTCAGAGCCGCACAGCCGCTCGATCTCATCCGGCTCGGAGCGATGGATGATCGCACCCAGCCCGGCCAGCCACGGCTCGCGCAGCGCGTTCTTCGAGGCCCACACCCGATACACCGCGCGCGGTCCGCGGATCGCCTCGCGCACCGGGTTGCGGCCGTAGACGATCACTGCGGGCGATCCACCGCCGGGCTCAGCTCGGGGCCATCGGGTCCGTCACGGACCTCCCAGCCCAGCGTCCTGAGCTGCTCGCGCAGGTCGTCGGCCCGCGCGAAGTCCCGCTCGGACCGCGCGCGCTCGCGGGCCGCCAGCAGCGCCGAGACGTTCGGCGGCGGCTGCGCTCGCTCGCGCTCGAGCAGGTTGACCAGGGCGAGCACGTCGAGCATCGCGTGCAGGTCGGCTTCGCCCACGGTCCCAGCCGGGTGGCGGTTGGCCTCGCGAACCCAGTCGAACACGGACGCGAGCGCGGCAGGGGTGTTGAAGTCGGCGGCCAGCGCGGCGAAGAATCGCTCCCGCAACGGCCCTGACCACCGCGGACTGGGACCGTCGATCAGCGCGCGCGCCGCCTCGGAGATCCTGACGCACCGGGCCCGTGCCTCGGTCAGCCGCTGCTCGTCGAACTCGACCGGCTGGCGGTAGTGGGCGCCGCAGAGATACATCAGCAGCGCGTCGCGGCCGTAGCGCTCGAGCGCCTCGTGGAGCACGAACACGTTGCCGACCGACTTGGACATCTTGTCGCTGTCGAGCCGGATCATGCCGTTGTGCATCCACAGCCGCGCGAGCGGCTCGCCGCGCGCGGCGAACGTCTGCGCGGCCTCGTTCTCGTGATGGGGGAACAGGAGGTCGCTTCCTCCCCCGTGGATCTCGAACCCGAGCCCGAGCAGCTGCTCGGCCATCGCCGAGCACTCGATGTGCCACCCCGGCCTTCCGGCCCCCCAGGGTGAGTCCCAGAAGGCGTCCTCGCCCTCCTTGCGAGCCTTCCAGAGCGCAAAGTCGAGCGGGTCGCGCTTGAGCTCGGCCCCCTGCACCCCCTCCCCCTGGTCCATCCGATCGATGTCCTGATGAGACAATTGACCGTAATTCGGGTAAGAGCGCACGGAGAAGTACACGTCCCCTTCGGTCGCGTAAGCGTGTCCGGTCTCTATCAGCCGCTCGATCAGCTCCACGATCGGACCAATCGTCTCGCTCGCGAGCGGCTCGTGGTCGGGGCGCCCGAGGCCCAAGGCATCGGTGTCCTCGACGTACGCGGCGGTCATCTCGCGCGCCAGCTCGGAGCTGTCCACCCCGGCCTGGGACGCGGCGGCGTAGATCTTGTCGTTGACGTCGGTGATGTTGGCCACGAAATCGACTTCGTACCCCTCGCTCGTGAGGAACCGCTTGAGCAGCGAGAAGACGACAAACGGTCGCGCGTTGCCGACGTGGATGCGTCCGTAGACGGTCGGGCCGCAGGCGTAGATCCGAACCCGCGGAGCCCCTTCCGGCTCGAGCGCCAGGACCCTCCCGGTTCGCGTGTCGTGCAGGGAAACAGTGCGCAAGCTCGGGCAACCCTAGACGGTCCCGCCCGCAGCGATCCGGGGCTTTGAATAGATTCCGCCCGCGATGTCACCCCGTTCCGTGCATTCAAGGCCGCGTTCCGCTCGCTGCCGGACCGCTACCTGGGCGCCGAGCCCGGCTTTGACGCCACCTACCACGTAAAGCTCGGGGACCTCGGGCACACCTGGGAGGTCCGCTGCACCAGCCCCACGGCACGGGTGCGCCAGGGCGCGAGCCGTCGCCGTCCCGACGTCACGATCTCCACCGACGCGGCTACCTGGCTCGCGCTCCGCGAGGGCGAGCTGTCGGGCATCGAGGCGTTCGAACGCCGCCGGCTGACCGTGCGCGGCAACCTCGCCTACGCGATCGGCTTCGAGGGGATGTTCAGGCTCCCCGGGGGCCGTCCGCCGCTGCTCCAGATCCACGACCTGCCGGTCGGCCGTCACCGGATCTCGTCGCTGACGATGGGGCACGGCACCGATGTCCTGCTGCTGCACGGGCTTGGCGGCACCCGCGGGTCGCTGCTGGAGACCGCGGCGGCCCTCAGCCAGCGATACCGGGTCCACGCCCCCGACCTGCCGGGCTTCGGCTCCTCGAGCAAGCCCGCGCGCGGCGCCTACACCGCGCGCTGGTTCGCGACCACGATGCTCGAGATGATGGATCAACAGGGGATCGCCACCGCCCACGTGGTGGGCAACTCGATGGGCGGGCGGATCGCGATCGAGATGGCGATGATCGCCCCCGAGCGGGTCCGCGCACTGGGCCTGCTGTGTCCCGCCGTCGCGTGGGTCAGGCGCGGCTTCCATCCCCTGGTCAGGTTGCTGCGGCCCGAGCTCGGCCTCCTGCCCCACGGCTTCTCGCGCGAGACCGTCGCGTCACAGTTCTGGAGCATGTTCTACGAACGCGACCTGATCGACCCGGCCGTCGGTGACCTGATGGTCGACGAGTTTCGCCGCATCTACCACTCGGCGGGCGCGCGGTACGCATTCTTGTCTTCGGCTCGGAACATCTACCTCGAGGCCCCGTACGGGCGCCACGGCTTCTACCCTCGGCTGGCCGAGCTCCAGAACCCGGCCCTGTTCGTCTGGGGCGGCAACGATCGCCTGGTGCCGCCCGCGTTCGGTCGCCACGTCCGCAAGTGGCTGCCGGATGCCGAGCAGGTGACGCTCGAGCGCTGTGGCCACGTCCCGCAGGTGGAGCGTCCCGAGGAGACCAACGAGCTGCTGCGGTTCTTCGCGCGGGCCGAAGCCGCCGGCGCGGGCTTGCCCGGTGGCGCCGTCGAGCGATTCGGGAGCGCCGCGGCCTAGAATCCAGCACCATGGCCGTCGCCGACAAAGCGAGCACCAACGGCCACGTCGATCAGGACGGCGAGCCGAGCCCGGACGGCACCCCAAGCGGATCGCTTTTGCGCCGCGCCGTCAAGGGGTTGGCCCAGCAGGCGCAGCGCCGCATCCCCCGCGCCGACCTCGACGAGCGCGATCCCGACTTCATCCGCGAGCGGCTACCGCGCATGTGGCTGCTCGCGAGCCTGTGGTTTCGAGGCGAGGTGCGCGGACTGGGAAACATCCCGGACTCGGGGCCGGTGCTGCTGGTCGGAAACCACTCGGGCGGCAACATGACCCCGGACACGATCGTCTTCACGCTCGCATTCAACACCTACTTCGGGGTCGAACGCGCGTTCTTCCAGCTCGCCCACAACCTCGTGCTGTCGATGCCGGGGCTCGGCTCGCTGCGCAAGTTCGGCACTGTCGCGGCGTCGCCCGAGAACGCCGGCAAGGCGCTGCGCTCGGGCGCCGCGCTGCTCGTCTACCCCGGCGGCGACTACGAGGTCCACCGTCCGAGCTGGCAGGCCAACCGGGTCGACTTCGACCGCCGCAAGGGCTTCATCCGGCTCGCTCTGCAGGAGAACGTCCCGATCGTTCCCGTCGTCTCGATCGGCGGTCAGGAGACGGCGCTATTCCTCAGTCGCGGCGAGTGGCTCGCGCGGTTGCTCGCGCTCGACCGACTGTTTCGCCTCAAGGTGCTCCCGATCTCGCTGGCGCTCCCGTGGGGGCTGAACGTCGGTGACATGCTCGGCCACGTGCCGCTGCCCGCGAAGATCACCGTCGAGACGCTGCCGCCGATCGACCTGCGGGCGCAGTTCGGCCCCGACCCGGATGTCGACGAGGTCTATGACCACCTGATCGGGCTGATGCAGGAGACCCTCGATGCGCTCGCGGCCGAGCGGCGGCTGCCGGTGCTCGGGTGACGGCCGGCCTGCGATCCGTCGACTCGGTGCTCGGATGAGGGCCAGCGCGCGAACGGTCGTCACGGCGCCGATCGAGTCGGTCTGGGCGATCGTGTCTGACCCCGAACGCGCGCTCAGCTTCATGTCGAGCGTCACCCGCTGGGAAGTCGAGAGCGAGCAGCCGACCGGGCTCGGCGCCCGCTACCGGATGCTGATGCGTGTCGGCTCGGCCGAGGTGGGTGGCCTGGTCGAGGTCGTCGAATGGGACCCGCCGCGCGAGCTCGCGTGGACGTCGGTCACCGGGGTTGACCAGCGTGGACGGTGGCGGCTGCGCCCCGCTCCGGGCGGCCGGACCAAGGTCGAGATCCGGCTCGCCTACGGCGTCGCGGGATCGGGGCTGACGGGCTGGCTGGCGGAGCGGATCGCCGGACCGGCGGTGACCTCGCATCTGCAGTCGACGGTCAGGCAGCTCGCCCGGCTGGTCGAGCAGGAGCGCCTCCGGGAGCTGGCGGCGCAGCGGCGCGCGGCGAGCGGCGCTCGCCGGCTAGCTTAGTCAGCGTCGCAGCGCGGGCGACTCCTCGGGGGTCGTTCACCCGCTCGCGTGGCCCGGAAGCGCAGCGAGCGCCCCCGGCAGTCGACCTGGGTCGCGGTCAGACCGGCCGCTTGCAGCCGCTGCGGTAGTCCAAGGGGGTCGATCAGCGCGAGCGTGTCGCCGATGTGGATCAGCTTGAACAGCCGCCCCGCGCCGAGGCTGTCGGTGCCGGCGAAGGTCCCGCCGGGGCGCAGTACGCGGGCCGCTTCGGCGAACGCTCGATCCTGGAGCTCGGGCGGGTCGAGGTGGTGCAGCATCGTGAAGCAGACCACGCTCGAGAAGCGCCCGTCCGGGTATGGCAGCTCGGACGCGTCCCCCTGGGTCACCTCGACCGTCTCGCCGAGCGCCGCGCGCAGCCGAGCGCAGTAGCTCTCGCTCAGCTCGAGCACGCTCAGCCTCGCGACGCGCTGCGCGAGCACGCGCGTGGTGGCGCCGAAGCCGGGGCCGAGCTCGAGCACGTCGTCGCCGAGGTCGACCCCCTCCAGCCCCCACGGCAGCAGCTCGTTCTCCACCCGCGCGGCCCAGCGGCCCGAGGAGCAGATGACGTTGTGGGCCAGGTTCACGATCGTCTCATCAGGACTGGCAACTGCTGGCGAGGCTGCCCTTGCTGCGACACCCCTCGATCGCCAACGCTTCACGCTTGAAGACGCCGAGCGCGGGCTTGGGGACGATCCGCCCGTAC
>JBPCQU010000068.1:0-5188 GCA_050997795.1 Solirubrobacteraceae bacterium
CTGTTCGATGAAGCGGTGCAATGGCTGGTGGCGCGCGGGCTGGCGGGCCAGTGGGGCGAGCAGCCGTTCTCCACCCGCCCGGCGATGCGAGCGCTGGTGCAGCGGACGATGACCGAGAACGAGATCCGAATCGCCGAGCACCAGGGCGCCGTGGTCGGCGTCGTCGCGGTCGGTGCCTCGCCCCCGTATGTCCCGGGAAACCCCGTCCCCGAGCTCTACGTGACGCTGCTGATGAGCGCTCGGCACCTGCACGGGAACGCGATCGGCGCCCGCCTGCTCGACCTCGCGACTGACATCGCCCGCCAGCGCGGAGCCCGGATGATGCGCGTCGACTGCTGGGCCGACTCGCCCCGGCTGGTCAGGTTCTACGAGCGGCAGGGATTCGCTCGCGACGGTCTGTTTGACCGGCGCGGCTGGCGTGGCCAGATCCTCTCGAAGGCCCTCTGAGCCCGTCGGGGCGCGTCGATCCCAGGCGCTGATTCTCTCACGGGGAGAAGACCGTCGTACAACGCGGGCTTGCTGCTATATCGACAGGCATGACTGAAATCTCTACTCGCCCGCTCGGAGACTCCGGCCTCGACGTGCCAGTCGTCGGGCTGGGCTGCAACAACTTCGGTCGTCGCGTGGACCTGGAGGGCACGCGGGCCGTCATCGATGCCGCGATCTCCGAGGGCGTGACGTTCCTCGATACCGCCGACGTCTACGGCAGGGGCGCCAGCGAGCAGCTTCTCGGAGAGGTCCTCGAAGGGCGCCGTGACCAGGTGCTCTTGGCGACCAAGTTCGGAATGGACATGGGCGACGGCACGGGCCCGCGCGGCTCGAGCGGCTACATCCGCCGAGCCATTGAGGCATCGCTGAAGCGGCTGCGCACAGACACGGTCGACTTCTACTGGTATCACCAGCCGGACGGAGCCACTCCGATCGCCGAGACGCTCGAGGCGCTCCATGAGCTGGTTAGCGCGGGCAAGGTTCGCGCGATCGGCGCGTCGAACTTCGGCGCCGCAGCCCTCGAGGAGGCCGACGCCGTCGCGCGCGAGCGCGGGCTGACCCGCTTCACCGCGGTGCAGAACGAGTACAGCCTGCTCGTGCGCGACGCCGAGGATGACGTACTGCCGACGTGCGAGCGCCTGGGCATCGGCTTCGTCCCCTACTTCCCGCTCGCGTCGGGGCTGCTGACCGGAAAGTACCGCCGCGGCGAGCCGGGGCCCTCCGGGGCACGGCTGTCAGGTCGTGACCAGATCGCCACCGATGAGCAGTTCGAGCTCGTTGACGTCCTCGAGCGCTACGCGCAGGAGCGTCGCGTCACGATGATCGAGGTCGCGATTGGAGCCCTCCTGGCGCGCGAGGTGGTCTCCTCGGTGATCGCGGGCGCGACCAAGGCCGAGCAGGTCAGCGCGAATGCCCGCGCGGCACGCTGGGAACCGAGCGCAGACGATTTAGAGGCCTTGAGAGAGCTCCTCGCCTCGGCGGCGGACTAGCCCGATCAGCCGTCGGCGCCGGCGTGCCCAGCGGCCGGCGTGGTGCCGTCAGCCGGGGGGTCGGCGTCGGCCGGCGTCTCGCCGTCGATAAGCGTTTCGCCGTCGGCCGGCGTCTCGCCGTCGATAAGCGTTTCGCCGTCGGTCAGCGGGTCGCCGGCCTGGACCGAGTGGTCGGCCGATGCACGCTTCCTCGCGTCTTTGCGGGCCTTCTTCTCCAGCCGGCGCTCGCGGAGCCTGCTTTCACGGGAGAGCTTTGCCATCGTGGTCTTTCTCTTGCCGCTTGAGGCCATACGTGTCGTCCTTACTTGTGGAGTTCCGGGCGCGCGAAGCGCACACCGCGGTTCGAGGCGACGCCGGGAACAGCGCGCCGCGCGCAGGCGTAACACGCCGGCGAGAGCAGCAGGGGGCTCGCGCACGAGCCCCCCGCGGCTGAACCTAGCCGGCGGACTATTGCGCCTGAACGTTCGCGGCGGACGGACCCTTGGGCCCCTGCTCGGGGTCGTAGCTCACCTTCGCGCCCTCGGTCAGCGACTTGAAGCCGTTGCCCACGATCGCGTTGTGATGCACGAACAGATCCTCACCGGAGTCATCGGGCGTGATGAATCCATAACCCTTCTCGTCGCTGAACCACTTCACGGTTCCTGTAGCCATCTTGCTTGCCTCCGGAGTATGTGCACTGCGAAACGCGGAGGGTGCTGAAGGCAACAACTGCGGAAACGCGGGGCACTGCTTCGGCCGAGCAGCTGCTCGACCCGTCCCGCGAGTCTAGCGGTTCATCGCGATGAAGCCGAGGATCAGCTGTGCCGTCTCGAGCGGGGTATCGAGCTGGGGACAGTGGCCGATGTGTTCGAGCGCCACCCAGTCGGCGTGGGGCAGCCAGTCGTCGCGGAAGCGAGCGGCGGCCGCCGGCCACGGCAGGAGCTTGTCCTCCGTCCCCCACACGATCCTCACCGGACAGGCGATCTTCTCGGCCTCGACGCTCCAGCCCTCCCGGGCCGCGAAGTCGATCAGCGCGGGCAGCGCGTCGCAGTTCGCCGCGCCGCGGATCTGGTGGGCGAGCAGCTCGGCCGGGATGTGCTCGAAGTTGACGGTGGTGGACTCGGTCACGCGTCGCCGGCCCTGCGTCGAGGCGACGATCGCCGCGGCCTGCGGCGCGGCCGGCTGGAGCAGCTCCCACATCGTCGTGAAGTAGGCGAGCGTGCCCCGATACGACTCATCCCCGCGCGCCCAGCCGCCGGCCGGCGCGAGCGCGACAACGGTCTTCGCCCGGCCGCGCGCCGCGAGCTGGAGCGACACGTAGCCGCCCAGCGAGTTGCCGACGATGTGCGCGAGCTCGAAGCCCGCCTCGTCCATCACGCGCTCGACGGCATCGGCGAGCACGGCGTCATCGACCTGGCCTTCGATCGGCGGTCCGCCGGCGTGGCCGGCAAGCGTCACCGCCAGGACCTCGTGACGGCGCTCCAACCGGGGTAGCACGAGCTCCCAGGTTCGCCACGTGTCGGTCAGACCGTGGATGCACACGAGCGGTTGACCGGCGCCGCCGCGGTGAGAAGCGGTGAAGGTGGAGTCCATCCGGCCAACGCTACCGGCGGCCCGATGCCGACGAAATGCACGAAATAGAACCAATGTTGTTTAGTTTCATCACCTGTGCTTCGTGGTAAAGCCTCGGTGTGCCCTGGCGATTTTTGACCAACCACGGCCGCGTCCTGCTCTGCCTGGCCCACGATCCGGGGCTGCGAATCCGTGACCTGGCGCTCGTGCTCGGCATCACCGAGCGCTCGACCCAGAAGATCCTCGGAGACCTCGTCGAGGCGGGGTACGTGACTCGGCGGCGTGTCGGGCGGCGCAACGAATACGAGATTCACGTCGAGACCCCGCTTCCGCTCGGTCGCGAGCTCAACATCGGCCATCTATTCGACACCTTCAGAGCCGAGGGCGACATCGACGAACAGGCCCTCGGCTCGGCGGCGGCGTCGTTTGCGGCGCGTGCGTCCTGACGGCATGGCGCCCACCAGCACACCGGTCGGTCCCTCCGGCTCGCGGATCGACCTCGGCCTGGGAGAGCAGCAGGCCGCGATCGTCGAGGTCGGCGGAGGACTACGCGCGTTTGGCGTCGCCGGACGGGACGCGATCGACGGCTACGACGAGCGCGAGATGTGCACCGGCGGGCGTGGCCAGCCGCTGATCCCGTGGCCCAACTGCCTCCGCGATGGTCAGTACACGTTCGATGGAGAGGTCCAGCAGCACGAGCGCCAGATTCCGACCGGGCTCGAGCCGGTGGGCGGGACCGACTATGACTTCCGCAAGGCCCGGCCGATCGGCTCGACGAAGCTCGATACCGGCTACCTCGACCTCGACCGCGGGGCCGATGGTCGTGCCTGCGTCGAGCTGCGCCATCCGGACGGACGCACTGCGGTGCTCTGGGTGACGGCCTGGTGGTGCTCGAGCCGGATGAGCGCTTCACGGCCGCATGGGGAATCACGGTGCGATGACGCCACGCCGTTTGATCAGCGCGCCAGCGTGGTACCGGACGTGACGTGACCGCCGGCGAAACGACGATCGACCGCCTCGACGTGTCGGCGTATCGCATTCCTACCGATTACCCCGAGTCGGACGGAACCGCGAAGTGGGACGCGACGACAATCGTGGTGGTGCAGGCGCACGCCGGGCCCACAACTGGCTTGGGATTCACTTACGGCGACGTGGCCAGCGCCACGGTCATCGACTCCACGCTGGCCGAGCTGGTGCACGGACGCGATGCGATGCGCGTGACCGCCGCCTGGCAGGCGATGGTGGCCGCGTGTCGCAACCTGGGCGTTCCCGGCGTCGCGTCGATGGCGATCGCCGCCGTCGACACGGCGCTCTGGGACCTGAAGGCCCGGCTGCTGCAGCTGCCGCTCGCGAGTCTGCTGGACGCGGCTCACGAGCAGGTTCCCGTGTATGGCTCGGGCGGCTTTACCTCCTACCCCGACGAACGGCTGGTCGAGCAGCTCGGCGGATGGGCCGGCCAGGGAATCCCGCGAGTGAAGATGAAGGTGGGACGAGACCCGGGCCGCGACCTCGAGCGCGTCCGCGTCGCGCGTGAAGCGATCGGCCCCAACACGGAGCTGTACGTCGACGCCAACGGCGCGCTGAGCCGCACGCAGGCGCTGCGGTTCGCGAACCGATACGCCGAGGACTACGGCGTCAGCTGGTTCGAGGAGCCCGTGTCGTCTGACGACTTGGAGGGTCTGCGCCTGATTGCCGATCGGGCGCCGCCAGGGATGGACATCGCCGCGGGCGAGTACGGCTACAAGCTCGACTACTTCGAGAAGATGCTCGCGGCCGGCGCCGTGACCTGCCTGCAAGCCGACGTGACGCGCTGCCAGGGGATCACCGGCTTCTTGCGCGTAGCGGCGCTGTGCCAGGCGCGATCGCTCGAGCTCTCCGCGCACTGCGGCCCGTCGATCCACGCGCATCCCTGCTGCGCCGTGGTGCCATTTCGCCACCTGGAGTACTTCCACGACCACGCTCGGCTCGAGCGGATGCTGTTCGACGGCGTCCTGGAGCCAAAGGACGGAGCGCTGCATCCCGATTTCAACCAGCCGGGCAACGGGCTCGAGCTCAAGCGCGCCGACGCCGAGCGCTACGCAATTTGAGATCAAGGAAAGGGACGAATGGGCATCTTGGCCAAGCACAGCAGACGACCAGCACGACGAAGCGAGCACTTC
>JBPCQU010000254.1:0-10281 GCA_050997795.1 Solirubrobacteraceae bacterium
GGTAGGGCTGCTGGTCGATCGTGAACTGGATGTACCCGGCGGCCAGCAGCTGCTCGGTCACCGGCGTCAGGTCATAGCCGCCGCCCTTCCAGCCCTTCTTGTTGAGCCCCTGCTTCTGGATCGTCTGGGCCAGCCCCTGGGTGCTGCCGGCGTCGACCGCGAACATGCCCTTGGCGCTCGGATGGCCGGTGGCCCACGCGTTGATCGCGGTCAGCTCGGCCGGCACGGCGGCGCCAGTCGCGACCACGTGGGGCTTGATCGAGGGATGGGCCTTGAGCGTCTGCAGCGCACCGTCGATCCGGGGCTGGATGTTCGCAGCGCCGGGCGTGGCGATGAACAGCCCGATGTCACCTGACGGGACCAGACTGGCGATGTGCGCGCCCATCTGCTGGCCGGAGACCAGCAGATCCTGCCCGATATAGGAGAGCCGACCGCTGCTGGGCTCGTCGGCGTTGTAGGCGACCACCGGGATGCCGGACGAGAGCGCCTTCTGCACCGGGGAGTTGAAGGCGTGGGGGTCGATCAGCGAGGTGGCGATGCCGCTGGCCTTGGAAGTGATGGCGCTGTTGATCGAGTTCACCATCTCGCCGACGTTGCTGGTCGCCGATCCCGTCCAGGTGTAGGAGCAGCCGAGCAGCTTGCACGCATCCGCGGCTCCGCTCTGAGTCGGGGTGAAGAACACGTTGGTCGTCACGTGATTGACCATCACGAAGTGATAGCCGGCGCTGACGCCGAAGATGCCGGCCGCGCCGCTGCTGCCGGCCGCCGCGGAGGCGGTGGAACTCGAGCTCGAGCTGCCGCCGCACGCTTCGAGTGCGAGCGCCGCGATCCCGGCGGCGCCGCCGGTCAGCGCGCTGCGGCGCGTCACCTGGTGCCACTTGGTTTGCGGCGACGGCGACTCGCCGTACTTGCGCGCCTGCTTGTTCTCGTCCCACTCGAGCCGCTCGACGGCGTCGTGGACGAGATCCTCTTTCGACATCTGACTCCTCCTCTTTCTCAGACCACCAGAGCGACGCCCGCACACTTTCAGACGCGAGCCCCGCTGTCCATTGAATTCTGGTTTAGTCGGCCGCTGGTCCCCTCCTCGGGGCTCTTGCGGGCCGGATGTTAGCGGTCACACGCCAAGCGTGTCAACGCTCTGGTCGGCAATGTCTGGCCGGCCGCGGCCGCTCGGCACCGCGAGGCCGGAACGCTCGGTCACCGCGAGGCCGGAACCGTGGTGCTCGCTCGGACCACCAGCTCGGGGGCGATCAGCGAGCCCACCGGAGGGTCCTCGCCCGCGTGCAACGCCTCCACCGTGCGCACGAGCGCGCGCAGGCTCCGGCTCCCAACCTCGCCGAAGTCCTGGCGCACCGTCGTCAGCGGTGGCGTGAAGTACGGGGCCTCCGGGATGTCATCGAATCCGACCAGGCTGACGTCTTGCGGGATCCGGCGGTCCCCCTCGTGCATCGCGCGCAGCACGCCGAGCGCCATCTGATCGTTGGCCACGAACAGCGCCGTGACCGACCGGTCCGCGCTCAAGCGGCGTCCCAGGTCATAGCCCGAGCGCGCGCTCCAGTCGCCGACCAGCGGCGCAGGGGCAGCCGCGCCCGCGGCGTCCAGCGCGGCCCGCCACCCGGCCACGCGCTGCTGGGACTCGAGCGAGTTGGCCGGGCCGGTGATGTGCCAGACCGTGCGGTGTCCGAGGTCGAGCAGATGGCGCGTCGCGCTGGTGGCGCCGGCGCGCTGATCCACCGCCACCACGGGGATTCCCCGCTCGGGGCCGGCCTCGACCGCGACCAGGGGGACGTCGGCCGGGACGTGCAGGAGCGCGTCGGCCGACTCCTGCTCGGAGACGATGACGAGGATCCCGTCCACACCCTGCAGGCGCAGGCGGTCGACGGCCTCGACCACCGACGGGCGGTCGAGCGCCTTGAGGCTGGCGATGATGATGAAGTAGCCGGCCTCGTGGGCGGCCCGCTCGATCCCGAACAGGGTCGACGCGGGGCCGTAGAGAGTCGTATCGAAGCTGACCACCCCGAGCGTTCGGGTGCGCCCGGTGGCGAGCGCCCGCGCGCTCGAGTTGGGGCGGTAGCCGAGCTCCCGCATCGCGGCGAGCACCCGCTCGCGGGTCGCGGGGCTCACGTGGCGACTGCCGTTGATCACCCGCGAGACGGTCTGGTGCGATACGCCCGCGAGCCGGCCGACGTCGGCCATGACGGCGGGACGGCGCGGACGGACCGGAGCGCCGCCGTCGTGCTGTACCTCCATCGACCGCTCCTCCCAACGCTTCGCGTGTGTCACCGCCGCCCGGCGCACGGTTACGGGCCCGCGGCCCGCGGCCCGCGGCACCTGGCGCGCCGGGCATGTTAGCGCTAACGTTACGCCGTGCTCAAGACCAGTCTCGGCATCTGGGCGTTCGGGCCGATGGTCACCCGCTTCGTTCCCGGCGGCTATCAGCCGAATCACGACTACCTCGCCGAACCCGTGGCCGATAAGGTCCACCGGGCCGTCCAGGGGCTCGGCGAGCTGATCGACGGCTATGAGTTCCACTACCCCAACGAGCTCTCGCCCGAGAACCTCGACCCGGTGCGCGCGGCGCTGGGCGGCCACGACATCTACTGCATCGCCGGCGGGCTGCATCTCGACCCGCAATTCGCCCGGGGCGGGCTGGTCAACCCGGATCCGAAGCTTCGCGCGCAGGCGCGGCGCATCATCCGCGAGGCGGCCGAGTTCGCCGGCTCGCTCGGCGCCCAGCTGATCATCTGGCCCGGGGGCGAGGGCTACAACTACCCCTTCCAGACGCCGTACGCCGACTCTTGGCGGTGGCTCGTGGAGGGGATGGCCGAGGCGGCGCAGGAGTGCGAGCGGCACGGGATCAAGCTGCTGCTCGAGCACAAGAACTCCGAGCCCGCGATGAAGATCCTGATGCGCAACATCGGCATGTGCCTGCACGTGGTGCACAAGCTGCGCGCCGACGGACATCGCAACGTGCAGGTCAACATGGACTGGCAGCATCTGCTGATGAACGGCGAGCATCTGCCCGAGTACGCCGCGCTGCTGTCCGCCGAGGGGCTGCTCGGCCACCAGCACGCCAACTCGGGCTGGGGGACCTTCGACGACGACAACATGGTCGGGGCGACCGCCTTCATGGAGACGCTCGAGCTCGCGCTCGAGCTCCGCCGCTGCGGCTACGGCGACCGCGGCGAGCGGCTCGGCTTCGACCTCTACCCCTACACCGAGGATCAGGTCGGGGCGGTGAGGCGATCGGTGCTGCAGTGGCGCTTCATCGACTCGGTCGCGGCTCGGATCGACGACGCCGCGCTGCGCGAGGCCCAGCAACGCAAGGACGCGGTGGGGGCCTACGAGCTGGTGTACGCGGCGCTTGGCGCAGGCGGATGACTCACGCGGCCGTCGGCCGTGGCGAGTCCGGATGACGAGCGGCGGCCGCTTGAGCACGGTCCTGGCCGGGATCGACGTCGGGACCACCGCCGTCAAGGGCATCGCGATCGACGACGCCGGCTCGGTGCTCGCCCGCGCCGAGGCCCCTTATACGCTCGCGACGCCACGGCCCAGCTGGGTGGAGCAGGATCCCGAGGATTGGTGGCGGGCGAGCGAGCGGGTGCTCGCGCAGCTGCGCGTCGCCGCCGGGCCCCCCGCCGGAATCGGACTCTCGGGCCAGATGCACGGCCTCGTCGCGCTCGACCGCGCCGACCGCGTGCTGCGTCCCGCAATCCTCTGGAATGACCAGCGCACGGCCGCGGAGTGCCAGGAGATCGAGCAGACGGTCGGCTTGCGGCGGGTGGTGGCGCTGACCGGCAACCGCGCTCTGCCTGGCTTCACGGCGCCGAAGCTGCTCTGGCTGCGCCGCTGCGAGCCCGGCGTCTTCAAGCGGGTGGCGCGGATCATGCTGCCCAAGGACTACGTGCGGTGGCGGCTCTGCGGAGCCCGCGCGACGGACGTCTCTGACGCCTCCGGGACGCTGCTGCTCGACGTCGCGTCGCGGCGCTGGAGCGCGGAGCTGCTCGACGCGCTCGAGCTCGACGCCACGATCCTGCCCGAACTGCTCGAGAGCCCGGAGGTGTCAGGGACGCTGGCCGACGGCACCCCGGTCGCCGCGGGCGCCGGGGACCAGGCGGCCGGGGCGCTCGGCGTCGGCGTAGCGCGACCCGGCCCGCTGTCGATCGTGCTTGGCACCTCAGGGGTGGTGTTCGCCGCCGGCGAGCGGTTCGTCGCCGATCCCCTCGGCCGCCTGCACGCCTTCTGTCACGCCCGCCCGGCGGCCTGGCACGTGATGGGGGTGATGCTGTCCGCGGCCGGAGCGCTGCGCTGGGCCCGTGACTCGCTCGCGCCCGGGACCGGGTTCGAGTCGCTGATCGCCGGCGCCGAGCGCTGGGGGCCGGGCGTCGAGGGGCTCACGTTCCTGCCCTACCTCGCCGGCGAGCGGACCCCCCACGTCGATCCGGACGCGCGCGGCGCGTTCGTCGGGCTGGCCCTGCGCCACGACCGCGCGGCCCTGATCCGTTCGGTGCTCGAGGGCGTCGCGTTTGGGCTCGCCGACTGCCTGGCGCTGATCAGAGAGCTCGGCATCGAGACCCCGTCCGGGCGCGTCTCGGGCGGCGGCGCGCGCAGCGACCTGTGGCTCGCGATCCTCGCCTCGATCCTCGAGCTGCCCCTCGAGCGCGTGGCGGCGCAGGACGGCGCGGCGTTCGGGGCGGCGCTGCTCGGAGGCGTCACCGCTGGGGTTTGGGCGAACGTCGACGAGGCGACCAGCGCGACGGTCCGCGCCGGCGGCAGGATCGAGCCGGTCAGCGACTGGGTCGGCCCCTATCGCGAGGCGAGGGAGCGCTTCCGCGCGTTGTATCCGGCGTTGCGGACGATCTAACCCGCGGCGCCGTCGCTCTGACGGCGGCCAGAGCTCAGTCCACCAGGTGAGCGCCCGGCCCAGGCTCTACGCCGACGGCCCCCTCGGGGATCGCGACGCCCGGCGGCAGCAGCCCGAGGACGTGGCCGCCGAAGCCGCCGCCGACAATCCTCGCCCCTACGGCGCCGGCGTCGCGAAGGCGCCTGACTGCCTTCTCGACCGCCGGCGTCGAGACCGCGTAGCAGTCCCGCAGGCTGGCGTGTGAGGCGTCGAGCAGCTCGCCCACGCGATCGAGATCCCCGCCGGAAAGCGCCGCGACGGTCTCCTCCACGCGCTCGTTCTCGGTGATCACGTGCCGCGCGCGCGCGGCGAGCGGGTCGGGCAGGCGCTCAGCCATCTCGAGCGTCACGTCGCGCAGGCTCTGCACCCCCAGCAGGCCGCACGCCTGGGCGCATTCGGCGCGACGCTGGTTGTAGCCGGGCTGCTCGCCGTCGTCCCCGTCGTCGCCGCCGCCGTTGCGACGACGGGACCCCGCGTTGGCGTGGCGCTCGCCCGAGTCGAGCGTCACCAGCGAGTAGCCGCTCAGGGACAGCGCGACCGGACTCACCTCGAGCGAGCGAAAGTCGATCCGCAGCGCGGCGTCGCGCTCCCCGCACAGCGAGGCGATCTGGTCCAGCAGGCCGGTGCGCGCGCCCACCCATTCGTTCTCGACCCGAGAGCAGATCTGCGCCAGCGCGATCCGCTCGGGCACGGGAGCCCCCGCGACGCCCAGCAACGCCAGGCAGAGCGCCACCTCGAGCGCGGCCGACGAGGACAGGCCCGACCCGCGTGGGACCGAACCGCTGATCTGCACGGTGGCCCCCGCCAGCTCGATGCCCGCGGCCTGCAGCTCCGCCGCCGCGCCACGGGCGAACGCCCGCCAGCCCCGGATCGGAGCGGGATCGGCGAGCTCGAACGAGTCCCGCGCGTCGAGGTCCGAGGCGGCAACCTCCACCCGGCGCGTTGCGCTTCGCCGCGCGCGAACGGTGACTCCCTCGCTGATCGCAAAGGGCAGCGCGAGCCCGTCGTTGTAATCGGTGTGCTCGCCGATCAGGTTCACGCGTCCGGGGGCAAACGCGGTCACCCGGTCAGGCACGGTTGACGCCTCCAAGGGCAAACGCGGTCACGCGGTCACGCACGGTGTAGTCTCCTCGGGGATGATCGGTGACATTCTCCAGCCAACGCATCTTCTCCTGATTCTGATCGTTGCGTTGGTGGTGCTCGGGCCGAAGCGACTGCCCGAGGTGGGGCGTGCCGTGGGCCGCAGCCTCCACGACTTCAAGGGCGCGATCAACGGCGAGCATCCCGAAGAGCCTCAGCAGGCGATGAGCGCCGAGGCCACCAAGCCGGCCAGCGAGCCGGCCGACCACGTGGCCTGAGCCGACGGCATCCAGGGGCCAGCGCGTGAGGAGGATCCATTGGGGAATCCTGTCCACGGCGCGGATCAATGACAAGTTCATCGCCGGCTGCGCGCGCTCGGACTCCGTGACGATCAGCGCCGTGGCCAGCCGCGACCTCGAGCGGGCGGAGGTCTACGCCGACGAGCACGGGATCGAGCGCGCCCACGGCAGCTACGAGGAGCTGCTGGCCGATCCGGGCGTCGAGGCCGTCTACATCTCGCTGCCCAACTCGATGCACCTGGAATGGACCGAGCGCGCGCTGCGGGCCGGCAAGCACGTGCTGTGCGAGAAGCCGCTGGGCCGGCGCGCGAGCGAGGTGGCGGCGGCATTCGACCTCGCCGAGCGCGAGGACCGGCTGCTGATGGAGGCGTTCATGTACCGCCACAATCCCCAGACGCGCCGTCTGACCGAGCTCGTCGGGGCCGGGGCGGTGGGACGGCTGCAGATGATCCGGGCGGCGTTCAGCTTCAACGTCGCCGACGAGGCCAATGTGCGCCTCGCCTCCGACCTGGGGGGCGGCGCCCTGATGGACGTCGGCTGCTACTGCGTCAGCGCCGCGCGCCTGCTCGCCGGAGAGCCCCGGGAGGTGACCGGGCAGCAGGTGCTCGGCGGTGACGGCGTCGACGTCGCCTTCACCGGGACGATGCTGCTTTCAGACGGCGTCCTGGCTCATTTCGACGCCGGCTTGGCGCTCCCCGCCCGGGCCGAGCTCGAGGTCGTGGGCGACCAGGGATCCCTGTTCCTCGACGATCCGTGGCACTGCCTGGCGCCGGTGATCGAGGTGCGCCACGGCAATCGAGAGCGAGTCGAGCTGCCGCCGGTCGACTCGTACATGCTCGAGGCCGAGAACCTGTCGGCGGCTATTTGCGGCGAGTCCGAGCCGCTGCTTGGCCGGTCGGACGCCGTGGGGCAGGCCTCGGCGATCGAGGCGCTCTACACGGCGGCAGGCGGTTCAGCGGCGTTGGAGAACAAACCGCGGGTGGTGTCGGGGGTTGAATAGCGAATTGCAGCGGCGCCTGGCGATCAACGAAGACGTCTTTCGGGATGTCAACGAGGGCATCGAGCGGGGACAGTGGCCCGGCGATGGGCCCGCGCCAGTCGGCTTCCGCTGCGAGTGCGCGCGGCTGGGGTGCAACCTGCTGCTCGAGTTGACCCTGGCCGAGTACGAGCGCGTGCGCTCGAACCCCCGCCGCTTCTTCATGATCGGCGGCCACGAGCTCCCGGCGGTCGAGCGGGTGGTCGAGCGCAAGCCGGGCTACGTGATTGTGGAGAAGCGCGACGAGGCCGGCGAGCGCGCCAGCGAGGAGGATCCGCGTTCCTGAGCTGGCTGCGTCGCGCGCCGGCTAGGCGAGCGGTTCGCGGCTGCGGGCCCGCGGCACCCGGAGATCAGCGCCGTGCGCCTCGGAGCTCGAGGGCGCCTGATCCCCCGCCAGCTCGGCGCTGACCAGGTTGAAGCGCATCCGCACCTCGGTGCCGCCGCCCGCCCGGGGCACGATCGCCAGCTCGTCTGAGATCTGCGCGATCAGCCCGAGTCCGAGCCCGAGCCCGGGACGGTCGGCACGTGGCTCGAGCCCACACCCGTCATCGGCGATCAGCACCCAGAGCTCGTCGGCGACCACGGCCGCGGTGACGTACACGCTCCCCGGCTCCCCGCGGTACGCGTGCAGGACGGCGTTGGTCAGCGCTTCAGAGCTCGCCAGGCGAACGGCCTCCACCCGGTGGGGCTCGGCGCCGGCGACGGCGGCGAAGTCACTCAGCGCCCTCCGCGCGCTCGGGACCGAGCTCGGCTCGGCCAGACAGGTCAAGCTCAGAGTCTTGCCAACGCTCCACATACCGTCGCTTTACCCGGTTACCCGGGAGGCTACGCACGGCGTCGGGCGCCGGCTTGCACCGCGCGCTCATGGAGCGTAGCCTCGAAACACGTCCAGGCCGTGAGGTGAGCCAGAATCGGGCCACACGGACGCAACCGAGCAGGCGAAAGAGGAGCAGGCACGATGGCCGACCGCAAACAGGCCGAGATCCCCTCGGCGGAGGAACAGGTTCGTGCGCTCTACGAGCAGGCCGAGTCCCGCACGGCGAAGGCGTTCGACGAGCTCGTCGCCAAACCGAGCTTCGGCTCGCTGCTGGCCCGCAGCGCCGAGAACGTCGCGGCGATGTCGCGAATCAGCGCCGACCTCGCCGACCTGGTGCTCCGTAACCTGCGGATCGCCGGGAGGGCCGACGTGACCCGGCTGGCGCGCCAGCTGCACCGAACCGAGGACAAGCTCGAACGCGTCCTCCAGGAGGTGGAGCAGCTGCGCGACGAGCTCGCACAGCCCGACGACGGACGCCGCTCGAACGGCCGTCAGCGCAAGCCGCCGGCGCAGCTGAAGGCGAAGCGTTGAGCGCGCTGCAGCGGATCGTCTCCTCCCCGCTACACGCGCTCGAGTTCGCCAACGTCCTGCTCACCACCGACGACGCCGTCGTCGGGGCCAGCGAGCGGGAGGTCGTCTGGACGCACCGCACCACGACGCTGTATCGCTACCGCTCGTCTGACCGGGAGTACCCCGTGCCGCTGCTGCTCGTGTTCGCGCTGATCAACCGCCCCGAGATCTTCGACCTGCGTCCGGGCAACTCGCTGATCGAGTACCTGCTGGGCGAGGGTTTCGACGTGTTCCTCGTCGACTGGGGCTCGCCCGATGAGGAGGACGCGGACATGGGGCTCGACGAGTACGTCTGCGACGAGCTGCACTGGGCGATCCGCGAGACGCTACGCGCCAGCGGAGCCGATGAGCTGACGCTGATGGGATGGTGCATCGGCGCGACCCTGTGCGCGATGTACTGCGGCCTGGACTCGGAGAGCGAGACCGCGATCAGGAACCTGGCCCTGCTGACGATGCCGATCGACGCGCGCGACTCGACCTACGCGAAATGGATCGGCGATCCCGAATTCGACGTCGACAGCGTGGCCGAGCAATGGCAGGTCGTCCCCGGCGGCGCGGTCGACTTCGCCAACAAGATGCTCAAGCCGGTGACCAACTTCTTCACCACCTACCGCCGCCTGTGGCAGGGGATCCAGGACGGCGAGGCGCGCCGCGGCGCCTACCAGCCGATGGCCAAGTGGGTGGGCGACAACCCCAACTTCCCCGGTCGGGCGTGGGCGCAGTGGATCCGGATGATGTACCGCGACGGGACGCTCGTGGCGGGAGAGGCGCGGCTGCGCGACCGGCGCGTCGACCTGCACCGGATCGACCAGAACGTGCTCGTCGTCACCGCCGGCGCCGATCACATTGCGCCGCGGAACGGGACGATGCCGATCTTCGACCTCGTCTCCAGCGAGGACGTGACGCACATCGACAGGCCCGGCGGCCACATCGGTCTGATCGCCGGCTCGGCGGCGCGCAAGGAGATCTGGCCCGAGATCGCCGACTGGCTGCGGGAGCGCTCCGAGCGCTGATCGGTTGAGACACCACAAGAGGAGAGCACCATGAGTACTGAGACCACCGAGTCGACGACACCCAAGATTCGCGAATCCACGGGCGGTCAGCGCCGCGCACGGATGCAGGGCCGCGTCGTGTTCGTTACCGGCGGCACGCGCGGCATCGGCGCTGCGATCTCCCGCAGCTTCGGCGAGCAGGGAGCGACTGTCGCCGCCGGCTACGGACGCGACGCCGAGCACGCCGAGGAGCTCCGCGCCGGGCTCGAGGCCAACGGTGTCGACGCCAGCGTCCACCAGGGCAACATCGGCTCGGCCGAGGACTGCCGGCGCACCGTAGCCGAGGTGATCGAGTGCCACGGCCGGCTCGATGTGCTGGTCAACAACGCCGGAATCACGATCGACAAGTCGGTCCTGAAGATGTCGGACGAGGACTGGTACAAGGTGATCGCGGTCAACCTGTCGGGCGCGTTCTTCATGTCTCAGAGCGTGCTGCCGCACATGATCGAACGTGGGTCGGGCAGGATCATCAACATCTCCTCGATCATCGGGGAGACCGGCAACATCGGCCAGGCCAACTACGC
>JBPCQU010000105.1:0-7440 GCA_050997795.1 Solirubrobacteraceae bacterium
TGACAGACCCGCATCATGATGCAGCCCATCGCGATCAGCGGGGCGGTTGAGAACCCGAACTCGTCGGCACCCAGCAGCGCTCCGATGACCACGTCGCGCCCGGTCTTGAGCTGCCCGTCGACCTCGACCGCGATCCGCGAGCGCAGGTCATTGAGCAGCAGCGTCTGCTGGGTCTCGGCGAGCCCGATCTCCCACGGCACGCCCGCCGCCTGAATCGAGGACTGCGGCGAGGCGCCCGTGCCGCCGTCGTGGCCCGAGATCGTGACGTGGTCGGCGTTGGCCTTGGCGACGCCGGCCGCGACGGTCCCCACGCCCACCTCGGAGACCAGCTTGACCGACACCGAGCCGTCGGGGTTAGAGCAGCGCAAGTCGTAGATCAGCTGCTTGAGGTCCTCGATCGAGTAGATGTCGTGGTGCGGCGGCGGAGAGATCAGGCCGACGCCCGGCGTCGAGCTGCGAATCCGGGCGATGTACTCGTCGACCTTGTGACCCGGGAGCTGGCCGCCCTCGCCCGGCTTGGCGCCTTGGGCCATCTTGATCTGGAGCTGGTCGGCGTTGACGAGGTAGTGGATCGTGACCCCGAAGCGGCCGGATGCGACCTGCTTGATCGCCGAACGGCGCAGATCGCCGTTGTCGTCGGGCGCGTAGCGCGCGGAATCCTCGCCTCCCTCGCCGGTATTGGACTTCGCGCCGAGGCGGTTCATGGCGATCGCGAGCGTCTCGTGCGCCTCGCGCGACAAAGAGCCGAGGCTCATCGCGCCGGTGCTGAAGCGCTTGATGATCTCCGTCGCGGGCTCGACCTCCTCCAGCGGCACCGACTGGTCGGCGAAGCGGAGCTTCATCAGGCCGCGCAGCGCGGCCCGGCGCGTCGATTCGTCGTTGGCCTGGCGCGCGAACTCGTCGTAGGTCTGCTGGGGATCGCGCAACACCCGGGCGTCGGTGCCCGAGCCCGTGCGGACCGCGTGCTGGAGGGTCGCGATCGTGTCCGGGTTCCAGATGTGCAGCTCCCCGTCGCGGCGCCATTGCAGGACGCCGCCGACCGGCAGCAGGTCTCGGCCGGTGCGTGGATAGGCGCGGAAATGGCGCTCGAGCGCCTCGGTCGCGAGCACGCCCAGTCCGACGCCGCCGATCCGTGACGCGGTTCCCGTGAAGTGCCGGTCGATCAGCTCGCGCTCGAGCCCGACCGCCTCGAAGATCTGCGCGCCGCAATAGGACTGGATCGTCGAGATCCCCATCTTCGAGATCGTCTTCAAGAGCCCCTTGCCGATCGCCTTGACGATCCGCTGCTCGGCCAGCTCGTTGTCGAGGTCCTCGGGCAGCAGCGAGCGGTCGGTGAGCTCATCGAGTGACTCGAACATCAGATACGGGTTGATCGCTGAGGCTCCGTAGCCGATCAGCGTCGCCATGTGGTGGATGTCGCGCGGCTCGCCGGACTCGATCACCAGGCCGGTGCGCAGCCGCGTGCCCGCCCGCACGAGGTGGTGGTGGACGGCCGCCACAGCGAGCAGCGAGGGCATCGCCACCCGCTCGGGCCCGAGGTTGCGGTCCGACAGGATGAGGATGTTGGCGCCGTGGTCGACGTAGCGCGCGGCCTCCTCGCAGAGGGCGTCCAGGCGGCGCGCCATCCCGTCGGTTCCGTCCTCGATCGGCCAGGTGATGTCGAGCGTGGCGGCGTCGAAGATCTCGTGCGAGACCTGGCGCAGCTTCTCGAGCTGGGGGTTGCGGAGGATCGGCTGGTCCATGACGAGCTGGTGGGCCTGCTCGGGGGACTCCGAGAGCAGGTTCACCTCGGCGCCCACGCCGGTGTCCAGGCTCATCACCACGCTCTCGCGGATCGGGTCGATGGGCGGGTTGGTGACCTGGGCGAAGAGCTGCTTGAAGTACGAGAACAGCGGCGGCTGGCGCTCGGAGAGCACCGCCAGCGCGGAGTCGTTGCCCATGCTCGCCACTGGCTCCTCGCCCTTGGCCGCCATCGGCGCGATGATCATCCGCAGGTCCTCCTGCGAGTAGCCGAACGCGAGCTGCTTGGAGCGCAGCGGCTCGACGCGCGGCGCCCGTGGCTCGCGGGCGGGCAGGTCATCGATGTGGACGACCGAACGCTCGTACCACTCGCCGTAGGGCTTGCGCCGGGCGACGCGGCGCTTGACCTCCTCGTCCTCGACGATCCGGCCCTCCTCGAGGTCGAGCAGGAACAGCTTTCCGGGCGCCAGGCGGCCCTTGCGCTGGATGTGCTCGGGGGCAACGGTCATCACGCCGGTCTCGGACGCGAGCACCACGTAACCCTCGGTGTCCTGGATCCAGCGGCCGGGGCGCAGGCCGTTTCGATCGAGCACGGCGCCGGCGAGGCGGCCGTCGGTGAAGGCGATCGCCGCCGGTCCGTCCCAGGGCTCCATGATGCAGGAGTGAAAGTCATAGAAGCCCTTGACGTCCGGATCGAGGTCCGTGCGCGTCCGGTAGGCCTCGGGGATCATCATCATCACCGCGTGCGGGATCGAGCGGCCGCTCAGCACCAGCAGCTCGAGCACGTTGTCGAACACGGCCGAGTCCGAGCCCCCCTCGCGCACGACCGGAATCACCTTGTCGAGGTCGTCGCCGAACAGCTCTGAGGCGAGCTGTGACTCGCGGGCACGCATCCAGTTGACGTTTCCGCGCAGCGTGTTGACCTCGCCGTTGTGGGCGATCATCCGATACGGGTGGGCGAGCTCCCAACTCGGGAACGTGTTGGTGGAGAAGCGCGAGTGCACGAGCGCCAGGCGCGAGGCGACGCGGGGGTCACGCAGATCGGGGAAGTAACGCGGCAGCTGGGGCGCGGTCAGCATCCCCTTGTAGACGAGCGTACGACTCGAAAAGCTCGGGATCGCCAGCTCGGGGCCGGCGGCGCGCTCGATCACCCGACGGACCACGTACAGCTTGCGCTCGAACGCGCCCGGATCCTCGATCGAGTCCGAGGCCTGCACGATCACCTGCCTGATGACCGGCGCCGAAAGCCTCGCCGTCTCGCCGACGAAGCGGTCATCCACCGGCACGTCGCGCCACCAGATCGCCCGCAGCCCCTCGGCTCTGATCGTGTCATCGATCAGCTGCTCGACGATCAGCCGGCGCTCGGGGTCGGCCGGCAGGTAGCAGACGCCCACGGCGTAGCGACCAGCGGGAGGCAGCTCGACCCCCGCCACGGCCCCGCGCATGAACGCATCGGGGATCTGCATAAGGATCCCGGCGCCGTCACCCGTGTTGGGGTCAGCCCCTTCGGCGCCGCGGTGCTCGAGGTTCTCGAGCGCGACGAGCGCTTTCTCCACCACGGCGTGGGTGGCCTCACCCCACAGCTTCGCCACCAGCGCGATGCCGCAGCCGTCGTGCTCGTATGAGGGTTGGTAGAGGCCGGTGGCCCCGGGTGGAGCGAGCGAGTACATGCAGTGTGCCCTGGGTAGTTAGCGGGGTTGGTCAGGCACGGCGAGGCAGCTGGCAAAGGCTACCATCGGCTTCGATGGGGCTCAGACAGCAGAGGCTCTTCGCGGCCGGGGCGGCCTGCGCCGTGCTGGTGCTCGCCGGATGTGGCTCGGGCGCGCCCGCCACGTCCACAACGAGCCCGGCCAAGACCGGCACGACCACGACCAGCAGCTCGTCCTCGAGCTCGACCTGGAGCGGCACGCCGACCACCACGTCCAGCTCGACGACCGCCGCCTCCGGTCAGCGGAAGCGGCGGCGCCCGGCACATCCGAGCACCAGCACGACGACCACCGCTCCGCCCAGCGGGGGCGCGCCGCTCGCACCGTCGACGCAGGGAAAGCGCAAGCGTACGCAGGCCAAGCTCCGAGCGCTCTAGGCGGCGCTGCCCCTGATCACGCGGACGTCGACGTCGAGCGTCAGGCTGGTCCTCGGCTGGCGGAACCGGTTAGCTCTTGGTCTTCGCGCGCGACTTGCCGGCGCTGCCCTTGGCCCGCGTGCCCGTGCGCTTGGCGCCCTTGGCGCCGTCGCCGGGGCCGCCGTCGCCCGAGGCGCCGTCGCCATTTGACGAAGCGGCGCGCTTACGAGACTTGGAGGCGGGCTTCTTGGCCGCCGCGGCGGTCTTCTTCGCCGGCGCGTCCGCGCTGTCATCAGCGCCGCGCAGGTCGGCCAGGCTGGCTTCCAGCGCGGCCATCAGGTCGGGCGCTGGCGCCTCCTCCTCGGCCTGGGGCTGGACCGCGATCTCCTCGCCGGCGGCCTTGCGCTCGATCAGGTCGAGCACCCGCTCGCGGTACTCGTCGCGGTACTTGGCGGGGTCGAACTCCGCCGACAGCGAATCGATCAGCTGCTGGGCCATCGTCAGCTCGCGCTTGGTGGCCTCGGCCTCCCCGAGCGCGTCGAGCTCGTCGATCCGGTCCGGGGACAGGACCTCGTCACCGAACAGCATCGTGGTGAGCGTCATCACCTCGCCGGTGGGGCGCAAGGCGCAGAGCTGCTGCTTGGAGCGCAAGACGACGCGGCCGATCCCCACCTTCTCCGCCTCGCGCATCGCCTCGAGCAGCAGCTGGTAGGCCTTCGCGCCACCGGTGGTCGGCGCGAGGTAGTAGGAGTGGTCGTAGTAGATCGGGTCGATCTCGACGAGGTCGACGAATTCCTCGATGTCGATCGTCTTGGTCGTCTTGGGATCGAGGGCGTCGAGCTCGTCGGGATCGATCAGGACGTAGCGATCGGGGCTCAGCTCATAGCCCTTGACGATGTCCTCGAACGGGACCTCGTCGCCGGTCGACGGGTCGACCCGCTTCTGACGGATGCGGGCGCCGGTCTTGCTCGAGAGCTGGTGAAAGCGGACCGTCTTGGGCGAGGTGGCGCTGTAGAGCTTGACGGGCACGTTGACGAGCCCGAAGCTGATTGCGCCGGTCCAGATTGCACGTGCCATGACAGGTTTGTATACCGCACGCGCGGTCAGGGCAAGCGCTGAGCGGACAATTGCCG
Organism: Solirubrobacteraceae bacterium; assembly: GCA_050997795.1. GTDB lineage: Bacteria > Actinomycetota > Thermoleophilia > Solirubrobacterales > Solirubrobacteraceae > Palsa-465. Next base: position 4,936 of record JBPCQU010000105.1, read on the forward strand.
CCGCGGTACGGGAGCGGCGCTGGCGCCGCACACGCCGCGGTGCCGACGATCCGGATCCCTCAGCGCCCGATCGACGACATGTCCCCGTAGCGCTCGCCGGCGGCCACCCCGGCCGGGGCGGCCTCGTCGATCAGCGCCAGGTCCTCGGCGCTCAGCGACAGCTCGACCGCGGCCGCGTTCTGTTCGAGGTAGGCGCGGCGCTTGGTCCCCGGGATCGGCACCACATCGTCGCCCTGGGCCATCACCCACGCCAGCGCGAGCTGTCCCGGGGTGCAGTCCTTCTCGGCCGCGAGCTCTCTGACACGCTCGACGAGCTCGAGGTTGCGCTTGAAGTTCTCGCCCTGGAAGCGTGGATTGTGGCGGCGAAAGTCGTCCTCAGCCAGGTCGGCGGGGTCCTTGATCTGGCCGGTCAAGAAGCCGCGACCGAGCGGGCTGTAGGCGACCAGCCCGACCCCCAGCTCGCGCAGCGTGGGCAGCACCTCGTCCTCGGGATCGCGGGTCCAGAGGGAGTACTCGCTCTGCAGCGCGCTGATCGGGTACGCCGCGTGAGCTCGGCGGATCGTGTCGGGTGAGGCCTCGGAGAGGCCGAGGAACCTGACCTTTCCGGCGTCGATCAGCGACGCCATCGCGCCGACGGTCTCCTCGATCGGAACGTCGGGATCGACGCGGTGCTGGTAGTAGAGGTCGATGTGGTCCACCGCGAGCCGGCGCAGCGAGGCGTCGCACGCGGCCAGCACGTAGTCGGGACGTCCGTTGACGCTGCGGGCGGCGGGGTTGCTGGGATCGCGCACGACCCCGAACTTGGTCGCCAGCACCACCTCGTCGCGCCGCCCGGCGATCGCGCCGCCGATGAGCTGCTCGTTGGTGTGCGGACCGTAGATGTCTGAGGTGTCGAGCAGGGTGATCCCGAGCTCGATCGCGCGGTGGATCGTGGCGATCGCCTCGCCCTCGTCGGCGCTGCCGTAGAACTCGGACATCCCCATGCAACCGAGCCCCTGCTCCGAGACGGTCAGACCCTGGGTTCCGAGCGCGCGCTGGTTCATCGTGCTGGGAGCCTAGTGCAGCACGGTGGCCGATCTCCCCGCGCCCTCGCGGAACCTCATCCGGCAAAGATCTGCTCGACGAAGAAGTGCGCGGCGGCGTCAAGCCGGTCACCGAACACGTCGGTGACGATCGCCAGCACCTCGTCTGCGCGCTCGAGGCCGAGGTCTCGCGCGAGCAGGACAACGTCGTCTTCGTCCTCCCCGACGCGATGGGCGAGAACCTTGAGCGCGAGTGGGACCCTGGGCGAGGCGGCCAGGCAGCGCAGCCCGGGAACCTCGAGCACGGGGCTCGCCTCGGGGTCGAGCACGAGGAAGCCCTTGACCGCATCGTTGAGCCATCCGATGGGCAGCCCCAAACGCTCGGCGACCTCCGCCGCCGCTTCATAGACGATCAACTTCGGCTCGAACACGGCGTCGATGTCGCGCGTCGTCCGCCGCTGATCGAAGGCCAGCGCGATCGCCGCCCCGCCCACCATGTACAGCTCGCCGGTCACGCCTCGATCGTTCAGGCTTCGCCGAGCGCCGTCAAGGCCTCGATGATCTGCCCCCGGTCCACCGCTCACACGCGCGTCAGCGAGCCGGCGGCGATGAAGATGCCGCGGCGGCGAAACGCCGCCGGTGACTCGACGATCGCCAAAGCCCGGAACGCCTTCAAGTCGCTCACGAACCAGAAATGATCGAGGAACCGCTGCTCAGCGACCGTCCACGCCGGCCGCGGCAACGCGTGGATCAGCGCGAGGTGCTCACCAAGCGCTGCCAGGTAGGCGTCCTGCCGGAGATCGCCGGTGCGGTCGGGCGCGTCGGCGAGCCAGTCGCGCAGCTCTCGATTGCCATTCTCAGAGCGTATTCAGACCGGCGGCGCGAAGATCTCACGTCTTGCCCCGCTCGCACGTTTCATCTTCGGTGCGCCTGCCCCCCTTCCAAGCCCTGCTCGACGCCCACGGCGCAGACGTCCATCGCTTCCTGGTCGCGAGCGTGGGGCGGATAGACGCCGACGACTGCTACCAGGAGACCTGGCTCGCCGCCCTGCGCGCCTACCCCCGCCTGCGCGACGCGTCGAACCTGCGCAGCTGGATCCTGACCGTCGCTCACCGTAAGGCGATCGACCACGTTCGTGCCCGCTCGCGCCGCCCGCTGCCGGTGGCCGAGGCCGATGCGCTGGTGGATGCCGCCCCCTCGCCGCCGCCGGCGCCGGTGCCCGACTCGGACGGGGACATCCGGGCGCAGGTCGCCCGGCTGCCGCCCAAGCAGCGCACGGCGCTCGCCCTGCGGTTCGTCGCGGACTCGGCGTACGCGGAGATCGCATCGGTGATGCAGACCAGCGAGGAGGCGGCGCGGCGAAACGTCCACGAAGGCTTGAACCGACTCAGAGAGGAATCCCGACCATGACCCAGCTCGAAACGCTGCAACGGGAGCTGCGCCGCTCGGCGCGGGCCGATCTCGCATCCCCGCCGGAGCTGGC
>JBPCQU010000139.1:0-2811 GCA_050997795.1 Solirubrobacteraceae bacterium
CGTTGACGGTGCCCCCCGGGAGGATCAATCCGTCGTAGTCGCCCGCGGATGCGTCACCGATCAGCTTGTCGACGCTGAACTTGTCCGCCGGCTCGAGGTCGTGGTTCATGGCCTGGATGTCGTCGCCGTTGGGCGCCAGCAGCTCCACCTGCGCGCCGGCCTGCTCGGCCGTCTTGCGCGGCTCTACGAGCTCCACCTGCTCGACGCCGTCGGTCGCGATGATCGCGATCCTCTTGCCGTTCAGTTCGTCTGTCATCTCTTGCTCCTTGGTCGTTTTAGTCGGTTGGCCGGGGCCGTCGCGGCGACCCACGGTGATCACCACCGCGGCCGTCCGGGCGCGCGGCACTGCCCTTGATGGGGCTACCCCGATCCCCTGGCCCTACACACGCCTTCGCGCCGACTCGGTTTGTCTGCGTGCATACCCTCCGCCGCCGCGGAGGTCACCGAACGAACGTTGAGCGGCGCAGGCAGTGTCTGGCAACCAACAGCTCTGTTGCGAAACAAGCCGGCGGGTACTGGAATGGAGTCAGCGATCAACCGGATTGGTTCCTGGAGCTCTGATGAAATCCACATCCCAATCGAGCCGAGGTTGCGGGCGGGCGCCTCACACGCCCGTCAGACGCGACCGACGCGATGTCCAGCGCCTGTTCCATCGCCTGCGGACGCAGCACGACGCGGACTCGCGAGAGCGCTTGGTGTACGAGTTCATGCCCCTGGCCCGTTGGGTCGCCCGTCGCTTCGAGGCCGGCCGGTCGGCCGAGGACATCCGTCAGGTGGCCTACCTGGGCCTGCTCAAGGCGATCGATCGCTTTGACCCCGATCACGGCAACTCGTTCACGACCTTCGCGATTCCGACGATCAGCGGCGAGATCCGCCGGCACCTGCGTGACTGCAGCTGGGCCGCCCACGTTCCTCGCAGCTTGCAGGAGCGGGCGCTGCAGGTGCGACGAGCCAGCGATGCGCTGACCAGGAGGCGGGGCCGCCCCCCGACCGCGCCCGAGCTGGCGAGCGCGCTGGGGCAGAGTTGCGAGTGGGTGCTCGAGGCCCTGACCGCGGCCGGCGCGTACTCGGCGTCCTCCCTGGATACGCCGGTTGGAGCCGGCGGTTGCACGACGTCCGAGGGCCACGAGGAGCCGGCGGTGCTGGACGATGGCTTTCAGCGGGTCATCGAACGAGACCTGCTCCGGCACGCGCTCGCCTCGCTGCCCGAGCGGCAGCGACAGATGGTCGGAATGCGCTACTTCGGCGGATACACGCAGTCACGGATCGCCGCTGAGTTCGGGGTCTCGCAGATGCAGGTGTCACGTGTCCTGCGCAAAGCGCTGCAAGAGATGGGCCAGTCGTCCTCGACCGCATCCTCGACCCAAGACGAGCTCACTGACCGGGTGGGCCAAGCCGCCTGAGCTTAACCCGCGGGCTGAGCTTCACCGGAGTTGTTCGCTGACGAACGCGCACCGTTCGGCAGATGACCGCTCGCGGGATCTGACGGTCGCGTCGGAGCGGGCGAGGAGCTCGAGGCCGAGCACCGCACCTGGCCGGCGGCCTCCGCCCTCGCCCTGCTGCTGGAGACGGCCGTAATGCTCGCTCTACTGGCCGGGTGGGCGGCCGTCGTCGGGACCCCGTCGCGGGCGAGCCGCTACGCCCTGCTCGCGGCTGCCGGCGCCGCAATGGGGCTACAGAGCATCGCTGTGCGGGCCGCCAGCGGAGGCGGCGTGGCTACCGCCTACGTGACCGGCACGCTGACCAACGCGCTCGCCACGCTGAGCACGCGCCTGGCCGGCCGCGCTGACGCTCCCCATGCGACGCGCGACTCGGGCCGGCTCGCCGGCGGGGTCTGGCTTCTGTACGCGGCGGGGGCGCTCGGCGGCGCGCTCGCCGAACTTAGCTGGCACGCTGGGGCGCTGGTGGCGCCGACGGCGATCATCGCCTCGATCGCGCTGGGCGCCCTGGTGGGAAGCCGACATCCCCACGCGCGCTGATGTAGCGGGAGAATTGACCGCGTGAACGTCTCCGTGACCACCGCGCCGGTGCCGGGGTGAGCTTCGCTCACTGGACCATCGAGCCGGCCCAGCTCGTCCCCAGCCTGATCCTCGCGGCGGCCTACGCGATCCGCGCCCGGGAGCTGGCGGCGCGCGGGCGCCCGGTCCGCGGCAGCCGTCAGCTGTGCTTCTACGGCGGCGTCGCGGTCATCGTCCTAGCGCTGGTCTCGCCGCTTGACTACATCGGCGAGCACCGCCTGTTCTACGTGCACATGATGCAGCACCTGCTGCTCGGCGACATCGCACCGCTGCTGGTGGTCCTGGGCCTGACCGGCGCGATGCTCCGCCCCGTGCTGGCGATCGGCTGGATACGCCGCGCGCGCGGCCTGGCCCATCCCCTAATCGCGCTGCCGCTGTGGGTGGCCAACCTCTACGCCTGGCATCTGCCTGGGCTCTACCAGGCGGCGCTGCACCACGACGCGATCCACGCCCTGCAGCACGCGATGTTCTTCAGCGCCGGGGCGCTGATGTGGGCGGCGGTGATCGAGCCGCTCCCCGGTCCGGCGTGGTTCGGCAACGGCTGGAAGGCGGCCTACACGCTCGCGGTTCGGGCCGCCGGGACCGTGCTCGGAAACATCTTCTTGTGGGCGGGGCACCCGTTCTACTCCTACTACGTGGCCCTCGACCGCGGGACCGGCGTCTCGCCCCTGACCGACCAGCGGATCGCCGGCGCGATCATGTTCATCGAAGGCGGCGTCGTGACGATGCTGGCCTTCGCGTGGCTGTTCTTTCGCTTCAGCCGGGAGACGGAGATCCGCCAGCGGCTGGTCGA
>JBPCQU010000151.1:0-6258 GCA_050997795.1 Solirubrobacteraceae bacterium
TGTCCGGAGAGCCGGCCGGCTCGATCCCGCAGACCAAGGCGCTGATCGAGGAGCAGTGGGGCGCGAAGGCGTTCGACACCGCCGGGATGACCGAGATCGGGACGATCATGGTGTTCGAGTGCTCCCAGCAGCCAGGGGGCACCCACATCATCGAGGACCACGTGATCGAGGAGGTCATCGACCCCCATACGCTGGAGCCGGTGCCCTACGGGGAGGCGGGCGAGCGCGTGGTGACCTCGTTCGGACGCGGCGCGATCCCGTTGCTGCGCTATCGGACGGGAGATCTGGTCTGCAAGGTTCCCGCCGCTCGCTGCACGTGCGGGCGCGGCTTTGACATTTACGAGGGCGGGATCCTCGGCCGGGTCGACGACATGAAGATCATTCGCGGCACAAATGTTTACCCACGGGCGATCGAGGCGATCGTGCGCGAGTTCCCCGAGGTCGACGAGTTCCAGACCGTGATCACGCGCGAGGGGGTCCGGGATGAGATCACGCTGCGGGTGGAGTGCAAGTCCGATTGGGAGAACGAGCGCTGGGACGAGCTGGCGTCAGCCCTTCAGAAGCGGCTGGCGCTCGGGCACGAGGGGCTCAACTTCCGGGTCGAGCACGCCGGGACCGGCGAACTGCCGCGCTTCGAGCTCAAGGCCAAGCGCACCGTCGACAAGCGCGAGCAGCCGATTGGAGCGGCGCTGTGAGTGATGATCGGAGCGGGGCCGGGGGTGGCAATCGGAGCGGCGCGAGCACCGACCTGCTCGGGTCGCCGATGACCCCGTCCGAGGGGCGGCTGCTGGCCGTCTACGAGGAGCTCAAGGCGCTGTGCGCCGAGGATCTGCCGCCGGTCGCGCACGCCAACGTCCGTGCGGCGCTGGCGCTGATGCACAACGTCGTCAACGGGCTCGCGCTCTCCTACGAGCACCTCTCAGACCTCGACGTCTAGTGCCTCCCGCCATCGATCACCAGGAGGAGTGGGAGATTTCTCGACCTATGCCAGAGAAATCCCCCAACGCCCACGGACCCTGGCCCGACTAGCGGTGCGGATCGCGGTAGTCGGCGGCGGCCCGGGCGGGCTCTACTTCTCGATCCTGATGCGCAGAGTCGCACCGGACTGCGAGGTCACCGTGTTCGAGCGCAACCGCGTGGGTGACGCGTTCGGGTTCGGCGTCGTGTTCTCTGACGAGACGCTGACCGTGTTCGAGCACGCGGACCCCGCCAGCTACGAGGAGATCACCGAGCGCTTCACCCGCTGGACTGACATCGACATCCACCACCGCGGGGTGCGCACGCGCTCGGGCGGTCACGGATTCTCCGCCCTGGGGCGCCGCGAGCTGCTGGGGATCCTCCAGCGGCGCGCGCTCTCGCTCGGGCTCGAGGTGCGTTTCGAATCCGAGGCGCCCGCGCTCCAGGATCTGGCCTGGGCCGACCTGATCGTGGGCGCCGACGGAGCCTCGAGCGCGGTGCGCCGTGCCCGGGCGCACGACTTCGGCCCTTCGCTCGATGAGCGCCACTGCCGCTACATGTGGCTCGGCACCGACTTCGTGTTCGACGCCTTCAAGTTCTTCATCCTCCAGACGCCGGACGGGGTCTTCCAGGCGCACGCCTACCCCTACGACGAGCAGATGAGCACGTTCATCGTCGAGTGCGGCGAGGAGACCTGGCGTTGCGCCGGGCTCGACACGGTACCGGCAGGTTCGCTCCCGCCGGGCCAGAGCGACGAGCGCAGCGTGGCGTTCTGTCGTGAGCTGTTCGCCGACGCGCTGCAGGGCCACTCGCTGGTCGCCAACAACTCCAAATGGATCAACTTCGTCACGGTACACAACCGGAGCTGGCGCTCGGGCAACGTCGTGCTGCTCGGTGACGCCGCCCACACGGCCCACTTCTCGATCGGCTCGGGCACGAAGCTCGCGATGGAGGATGCGGTCGCGCTGGCCTGGGCGTTTCGCGAGCATGGTCGCGATCGGGTCGACGCCGCGCTGGCCGCCTACGAGAGCGAGCGCCGGCCGATCGTGCAGAGCACCCAGCGGGCGGCCCAGGCATCGCTGGAATGGTTTGAGGGGATCTCTCGCTACGTCGGGCAGGAGCGGTTGCAGTTCGCCTTCAACCTGCTGACGCGCAGCCGGCGCGTGACCTACGACAACCTACGGCTGCGGGATGCCGCCTTCGTGGCCGACGTAGACGAGGTGTTCGCCGCCGAGGTGGGCGCGGTCGCGCGCCCGCCGATGTTCATGCCGCTCGGACTGCGGGATCTGGAGCTGCCCAACCGGGTGATTGTCTCGCCGATGGACATGTACTCGGCGCGCGACGGAACTCCGAGTGACTTTCACCTCGTGCACCTGGGCGCCCGCGCGCTGGGGGGCGCGGCGCTCGTCTACACCGAGATGATCTGCGTCTCGGACGTGGGGCGGATCACGCCGGGCTGCGCGGGCATGTACCGCCCCGAGCACGTGGAGGCGTGGCGGCGGATCGTGGCCTTCGCGCACGGCTACGGCGGCGGCTGCGCGATCGCGGCCCAGATTGGCCACTCGGGCCGCAAGGGGTCCACGAAGCTCATGTGGGAGGGGATCGATGAGCCCCTGGAAGAGGGGGGATGGGAGGTGATGGCGCCCTCGCCGATCCCTTACTCGGATCGAAACCAGGTCCCCCGGGAGATGACCCGGGCCGACATGGACCAGGTGCTGACTCAGTTCGTTTCGGCGGCCCAAGGGGCCTTGGAGGCGGGCTTTGACCTGCTCGAGATCCACTGCGCGCACGGGTACCTGCTGTCGAGCTTCCTCTCGCCGCTGACCAACGCCCGCACCGATGCCTACGGGGGCTCGCTTCACGCGCGGGCGCGCTTTGTGCTCGAGGTGTTCGACGCCTGCCGGGCGCTGTGGCCGGCCGAGAAGCCGATGAGCGTCCGCATCTCCGCCACCGACTGGGTCCGCGGTGGTTTCGAGGCCGATGACGCGGTCGCGTTCGCGCGGCTCTTACAAGAGCACGGCTGCGACATCGTCGATGTGTCCTCGGGGCAGGTCTCGCCGCTCGAGGAGCCCGCCTTCGGCCGCAGCTTCCAGACCCCGTTCGCCGACCGGATCCGCAACGAGGTCGGGATCCCGACGATCGCCGTCGGCGCGATCGCGAGCTACGACGACGTCAACACGATCGTGCTCGCCGGCCGGGCCGACCTGTGCGCGCTGGCGCGCCCGCACCTCTATGACCCGCACTGGACGCTGCACGCGGCGGCCGAGCAGGAGTACTCCGGTGACGGCGTGCGGTGGGTGCCGCAGTATCAGGCCGGCTCGCGGAAGCCGCCGACGGGAAGGGCAGACGACGTGCGCAAGGAGCTCGAGCGCTCCTTCGAGCCCGACCCGACGGAAGTGCTGGTCGCGCCCGAGGGGTGGTCGTAGGCGCTAGCCGTTGGGCACGAACGCGAACACCCGGCTCGGGCTTCCGGTACCGCCGACCAGCCGCAGCGGCGAGACGACGATCAGCGCCCCGGTCGCCGGCAGCCGGTCCAGGTTCGCGAGCTGGGTCAGGCCGAGCCGTCCGGCGCCGAGCAGGAAGTTGTGGACCGGGAACGGCGGCTCGAATCCGCCGGCCGCGCCCGCGTCGATCCCCACCGTCTCGACGCCGAAGCCGGAGATCCCGCGCTCGCCGGCGAGCCAGCGGGCGGCGTCCGCGTCGGGGCCGGGGGTCACGGGACCGTTCTCGCCGGCGTTGAGGAACCGCGCTTCGTCCTGCGCCCGGGAGCCCCAGCCGGTGCGCAGCAGCACCCAGCCGCCGTCGGGGATACGGCCGTGCTCGGTCTCCCACGCCTCGAGGTCTGAGACCGTCAGCAGGTAACCGTTGTCGGCCTCGGTCTCGGCGGTCTTGTCGACCACGCAGGCCGGACCGATCAGCATCGTCGGCTCGATCGAACCGACGTCGGCGCCGTCCTTGCCGGTGACCCAGTGGATCGGCGCGTCGAGGTGGGTGCCGACGTGCTCGCCGATCGTCAGCGTGTACCAGGCCCACGCTGGCCCCCGGTCGTCGTAGCGGCTGATCTCGGTGCGCGACAGGCCGGGCGTGTTGGCGAACGGCGGTGGGAGCTTGATCACCGGCGTGGTCTCGCTCAGCGGCTGAGTCAAGTCGATGACCTTGACCGACCCCGACGCAAGCGCCCCAAGGAGCGCTGACACTTCACTGGACTGGATGCTTGACATCTCACTTCCTCTCTTGGGCGTGTGGGTCCGGTCATCCGCCGCGGAACGCCTCGGCGAGCCACTCGGCGCAGACATTGGGGTTGACCTTGGCGTCGAGGACGAGCGGCCGTGCCGCGGGTTCGGCAAGCCAGTCGGCGACGAGGGCGAGGTCGCTGGTCGTGCGGACCGTATTAGCGCGCGCGCCCGCAGCCGTCGCGATCGCGGCCAGGTCCGCGTCGGGGAACCGCACCCGCGAGACGTCGTGGCCGAGCGGCTCGAAGTGGTGGACCTCGGCGCCGTAGGCGCGGTCGTCGTAGATCAGCACGAGCAGTTTCAGTTGCAGGCGAGCCGCGGTCTCGAGCTCCGCGAGCGCCATGAACGCCCCGCCGTCGCCGATCGCCGCGACAGTCGGCCGATCCGGCCTCGCGACCGCGGCGCCGATCGCATTCCCAAGCCCCAGGCCGACCGCCTGAAAGCCGTTGGGGAACACCCACGCGCGCGCGTTGGGGACGCCGAGGTACATCGCCGGGTAGCCGAGGAAGTGCCCCGAGTCCACCGCGACCGCCCGCTCGGAGGGCAGCATGTCGTCGAGCGCGATCGACAGCGTGCGGGGGTCGATCCACTCCTCGGTGGAGGCGTCCTCGTAGGGCTCGTCGCGCCAGCGCCGGCTCGCGATCTGCCTCGCTAGCTCTCCAGTACGGAAGCCGGTGCTCCTATGCCCGCGCCGCTCGAGCTCGTCGGCGAGCTTGCGCGCGGCGGCTCTTGCATCGCCGAGGATCGCGATGTCGGCCGACCGGTGGCGTCCGATCGCCCGGGCCTCGATGTCGATCTGGGCGACCTTCGCGGTCGGGGCGATCAGCGCGCCATGCTTGGTGGTCCAGTGGTTGGCAGACGCTCCCGCGACCAGCACCACATCCGCTTGGGCCAGCAGCTCGGCCGCGAACGCAGACGAGAACCCGCCCGAGATCCCGAGCCCGTAGGGGAGTCCGGCAAACAGACCGTTGGCCGGCGCCGAGGTGGCGAGCAGCGCGCCGCAGCGCGCCCCGAGCCGCTCGAACTGATCTCGGGCGTCGGCCAGCACCGCGCCCCGGCCGGCCACGATCACCGGCCGCTGCGCGCCTTGCAGAAGGTCGGCGACTGCCGCCACCGCTTCATCGGCCGGCTCGGGAGCAAGCAGCGCTGGCCGCGCCCCCACGCTCGCGGGCGGTGGGGGCTGCGGCTGTGCTCCGTTCGCGCGCGGTTGGGGCTGGATGTCGATCGGCAGCATCAGCACCACCGGGCGGCGCTCGATCAGCGCCCGCTGGTACGCACGCCGTGCGTCGTCGGCGGCGCTCTCGGCGCCGTGGAGCCGCTCGGCGATCGCTCCCACCGCCTCCACCAGTCCGTGCTGGTCGATCCGGAAGTTCGATGTCAGCGCCGCCGCCGGCGTCTCGCCCGCCAGCACCAGCAGCGGCGTCCGGCTCTTGGACGCCTCCGTCAGCCCGGTGAGCGTGTTGGTCAACCCGGGACCCTGGTGCACGCTGCAGACGCCGACCGTGTCGCTGACCCGCGCGTACCCGTCGGCCATGCAGATCGCCCCGCCTTCGTGGCGAGCGTGATGGAAGCGAACGCCGCCGTCGCACAAGGCGTTGGTGACAACGAGATTGCCGCTGCCTATTACGCCGAACGCGTCACGCACGCCTTGCTCCGCGATCGTGGCGCCGACCACGTCGGCCACCGACCGGACCCGCTCACGACTGGCGGCGCTCATCGACGCGTGCTTTGCATCAGAGCCCCGTGCCCGACCAGTTGACTCCCATCAGCGGCGGCGTCGGCTCACCGATGTCGAACTGGATCACGGCGTGGGGGAGGAGGGGGATCGCCCGCAGGCTCCTCGTCCACGGCTTCCTGTTCACGTACGCGCTGACCGCGCCGTGGACCCCGCCGACCCGCGTCGCGGTCAGGGGCTGGTGCCACTCGTCGAAGAAGTCACCCAGCGTGTAGATCCGCTGGGTCGGGGACTCGATGTGGATCACTCCGTCAGAGGTGTGGGTGTGCAGCCAGTAGATGCAGTGACCGCCGACGGCGTACGGCCCTCGGGTGGTCTGCTCGGCGGTCGAGC
>JBPCQU010000166.1:0-6227 GCA_050997795.1 Solirubrobacteraceae bacterium
AGGAGATCCGGGCCAAGGTGCCTGACATCCTGCGCCTGACGGGCCTCTCGACCAAGCTCCACAACCTCCCCGGCCAGCTGTCCGGCGGTGAGCAGCAGCGCGTCTCGATCGCGCGGGCGTTCGTCAACCACCCACCGCTGCTGCTGGCCGACGAGCCGACCGGGAACATCGACCCGGAGATGAGCATCGACATCATGCGCCTGCTCTACCGGATCAACCGCACCGGCACGACGGTGCTCGTCGCCACGCACGACCAGGCGATGGTTGACAAGATGCGCCGCCGGGTGCTCGAGCTCTCACGCGGGCGGATCGTCCGCGATGAGGCGGCCGGTTTCTACACGCGCGACGAAACCACCCGCGATCTCGCGCGTCGCCTCCGCGCTCCATCCACTCGACCGCCCGGTCTGTAGTCGGTGCGAGTCGGCTTCTTCCTGCGTGAGGCGGTGCGGGCGACGCGCCGCAGCGCCGCCCCGAGCTTCGCCGCGCTCGCGACCGTGCTCGTGACGATGCTCGTGCTGGGCGTGTTCATCCCGATCGTGCAGGCGACCAACGGCGCCGCCAACAGCGTCCGCAGCCGCGTGCTCGTCGACGTCTACATGAAGACGAGCGCCACGACGGTGGACGAGGCGCGTGTGCGCAAGGAGCTGCTCGCCGTCCCGCACGTCAGGTCGGTGCAGTTCGTCTCCAAGCAGCAGGCCTACGCGCAGCAGTCGAAGGTCGATCCGCAGGCCTACCAGCTGCTCGGCACCAACCCACTTCCCGACACCTTCCACGTGATTCCGGACAACCCGGGCAACGTGCTGGCAGTACGCAACTCGCTCACGCCCAACGAGCCGAGCGGGCAACCGGGCACGATCGACCCCTCGATCCAGAGCGTGTCGAACAAGAAGAACGACACCAAGAAGATCCTCGAGGTGACCAACCTGGTGACGATCACCGCCGCGGCGCTGACCGTGCTGCTGACGATCGCCTCGATTCTGCTGATCGCCAACACGATCCGCCTGTCGCTCTACGCGCGGCGGCGGGAGGTCGAGGTGATGAAGCTTGTCGGGGCCACCGATTGGTTCATCCGCTGGCCGTTCGTGATCGAGGGCGTGGTCGTCGGCGCCGCCGGGGCTCTACTGGCGATCGTCGTGCTCGGGGTCACCAAGGTGGCGCTGCTCGATCCGCTGGCGCACAACTGGACGCTGATCGCCGCTCCGCAGACGATTTCCTTCGCCGGCCTGGTGGCGGTCCTGATGGTCGCCGGCGTGCTCGTCTCGGCGCTCGGCTCGGGGTTGTCGCTGCGGCGGTTCTTGCGAGTCTGACGAGCTGAGCGCCACTCGCGGCTGCCGTCCCCGCCCGCTCGTGGCGGCTCGTCGCTGGGTCCGGCGTCCGGCGGGCTGTGGATACCCTCAAGCCCAGGATGTTCGCCCAACGCTCACGTGGACCGCGCCTCGGCCTTCTCGCCGCGGTGACGGTCGTCGCTCTGGTCATCGGGCTGTGGTTTGGTGGTCACCCGAGCTGGCTGCCGGGGCCTTTGCGCAGCGCGTTCGTTTCGCAGAGCAGCAGCGACCAGCTCGTCGACGACGTGCTTGGGCTCTTGCAGCGCGATTACTACCGCCGGATCGATCGCGCTCAGCTCGTCAACAAGGGCCTGGCCGCGGCGGTCGCGAGCCTGGGGGATCCCTATTCGCACTACTACGGCCCCGCCGACTACCAGTCGTTTCAGACCGAGACGAGCTCGCACTTCAGCGGCATCGGAATCGACGTTCTGACCGTTCCCCGGGGACTGTTCGTCCTCGAGGTGTTCGCCGGCTCACCCGCCGCCAGGGCCGGGCTGGGCCGCGGAGACGTGATCACCGACGTCGGCTCGACGTCCCTGGCGAACCGGCCCGCGGCCTCCGCAGCGTCGCTGATCGTGGGCCGCGCCGGCACCCGGGTCACGCTGACGGTGCGGTCGGGCAAGCACCAGCGCGTCGTCTCGCTGGTGCGCGCCGACATCCCGGTCGCCAGCGGCCGCGTCCTGGACTACGACGGCAAGAAGATCGGAGCCGTCCAGCTGACGAGCTTCGCCGCCGGATCGGGCTCCGAGCTCCGTGCCCAGGTCGACAAGGTCCTGCGTCGGGGGGGCAAGGGCTTGATCCTCGATCTGCGCGGCAACGGGGGCGGTCTGCTCGAGGAGGCGGTCAACGTCGCGAGCATCTTCATCCCCGACGGCACGATCGTCTCGACCCACGGCCGCAGCCAGCCACGGCAGGTCTACCTGGCCAAGGGAGGGGCGATCCCGATCAGCATCCCCGTGGTCGTGCTCGTGGATCACGGGACGGCCTCGGCCGCGGAAATCGTGACCGGCGCGCTGCAGGACCACGGGCGGGCCAAGGTGATCGGAACGCCCACCTACGGCAAGGGGGTCTTCCAGGAGATCCAGCCGCTTCCAGGCGGCGGCGCGCTCGACTTCACGGTCGGGGAGTACTTCACCCCCAGCGGCCGCAACCTCGGCGGCGGCGGCGTGCACCGTGGGGCTGGGATCACGCCCAACGTGTATGCCAGCACTGCCCTACGCTCGCCTACCGACACCGCTCTGCGCGTCGCGGAGCGGATCGTGGCCGCAGAGATCAAGTGAGCCCGGGGCTCCGCGACCCGCGCCCGGCGGCGCGCGTCGCAGTTCTCCGGCGCAAGGGCAAGTTCCTCGTCGCCGAGCCGTTCTTCGTCCCCGGCACGCAGGTCGTCGTCAGCCGCGACCGCAAGGCCGAAGTCGGCGACCTGATCGTGCTCTCGCCGGGCGCCCGGACCGACGGGCGCGGCTCGCGCCGGCCCGTGATCACGCGCAGGCTCGGCCGTCCCGACGTGGCCCGCGACGTGATCGGTGCGCTCGTGCTCGACCGCGGCCTGCGCCGCGCGTTTGACCCGGCGGTCGAGCACGACGCGCGACTCGCCGCCGCGGCGCCCGTCGAGCTAGACCGCCGACGTGACCTGCGCGAGCTGCCCACGTTCACGATCGACCCGGCCAGCGCGCGCGACTACGACGACGCGATCTCGGCTCAGGTCCTCGAGGACGGCTCCTGGAGGGTCTGGGTCCACATCGCGGACGTCTGCGCGTACGTCGCTCCGCGCTCGCTGATCGACCGTGAGGCCTATCGTCGCGCGACCAGCGTGTACGTGCCGGGAGCCGCCGAGCCGATGCTCCCCGGTGTGCTGTCAAACGACGTCTGCTCGCTGGTCGAGGGCCGGGACCGGTTGACGGTGACGGTCGAGATGGTCATTTCCCGCGGCCGCGGAGCTGGTGGCGCGTCGATGTACCGGGCGGTGATTCGCTCCGAGCAGCGGCTCGACTACGACCGCGTCGATCGGATCTTCGCCGGCGCCGAGCGAGCCGCCGAGCCGTGGGGCGAGCCGCTCGCGGCGGCACGGGGCGCGGCGGCGGCCCTCGCAGAGCGGCGGGTGGGCAACGCAGCGGTGGTGCTGGACTCGGCTGAGCCAGACTTCAGCTTTGATCGCGACGGCAACGTGCTGGGCGCCGAGCTCGTCGTCCAGACCGAGTCGCACCGGCTGATCGAGCAGCTGATGATCGCCGCCAACGAGCAGGTCGCGAGCTTCCTCGCGCAGCGCAAGATCCCGACGCTCTACCGCGTTCACGAGCGGCCCGAGGCACCCGCCGTGGAGCGCCTGATCGCCCAGCTCGCCACGCTCGGCGTTCCGACCCCACCGGTTCCGGGCGGCCATCTGACCCCGCAGCAGGCGGCCGACGTGATGGGGGAGGCATCCGCGATGGTCTCGGACTGGGTCGCGCGGGCGGGCCACGGCGGCCGGGCGCTGACGAGCCTCGTGCTGCGCTCGCTCAAGCAGGCCTACTACGACCCGCGCAACCTCGGCCATGCCGGGCTCGCCTCGGCGCGCTATTGCCACTTCACCTCGCCGATCCGCCGCTATCCGGACCTGATCTGCCACCGAGGGCTGCTCTCCGCGGTGGCGGGCGAGCCGGCTCCGGAGGCCTCCTGGGTCGCCTCGGCGGGACCGTGGACTTCGGCCCGCGAGCGTGAGGCGATGACGATCGAGCGCGACGCCGACGACGTGGCCCGCTGCTTCCTGCTCGAGCGCGAGCTGCTGCGGCGTGGGGATCGCGAGGCGCCGCTTGAGGGGGAGGTGGTGGGACTGATCGGCGCCGGCGCGTTCGTGGCCTTCGGCGACGGCTTGCAGTTCGAGGGCATGCTCCCCGTTCGCCGACTGCCCGGCGACTGGTGGGAGCTCAACGAGGAGGCGACGATGCTGGTGGGGACCCGGGGCGGAGCGGCGATCAGGCTGGGTGACCCGATTGCCGTGCGAGTGGGGCGGATCGACGCGCCGCGGGGTAGGGTGGATCTGTTGCCCGCCGCCGCGGAGGGGGACTAGATGGCCAAAGGACGCAAGCGCAAAGCATCAGCCGGTGACGTGGCGACAAACCGCCAGGCTTCGTACCGCTACAACCTGATCGAGCGGTTCGAATGCGGGATCGTGCTCACGGGGACCGAGGTGAAATCGCTGCGCGAGGGCAAAGCCCAGCTCAAGGACGCCTACGCGCTGGTCCGCGACGGCGAGGTGTGGCTGATCGGCGTCTACATTCCGCCCTACGGCCCCGCCGCTCGTGACAACCACGACCCGGAGCGCCCGCGCAAGCTGCTGCTTCACCGCAGCGAGATCGAGCGGCTGATGGTGCGAACCAACGAGCGCGGCCTGACCCTCGTGCCCACCCGGATGTACTTCTCGGCCGAGCGCTCCCGGGCCAAGGTCGAGATCGCGCTCGCCAAGGGCAAGGACCTGTTCGACAAGCGAGACACGATCCGTAAGCGCGACATGGCCCGCGACGTGCAGCGCGAACTGCGTGAGGTGGGGCGCTGAGCCGTCGGCCGTGCGCTGTACAGTGCGTCAGGCGCCGTGGACCGGAGTAGAGCCTGAAACATGACCATTGGTACATCAATCGTCCTGATCGCCGTCGGCGCGATCCTGAAATGGGCCGTCACCGCGCACGTGAGCGGCGTCGACCTTCAGACCGTCGGCACGATCCTGTTCGTGCTCGGCATCCTCGGGCTCGTGCTGGCCGTGCTCTACACGTTCTGGTGGTCCGGGCGGGCAGGCACGAGCGATGTTCGCGTTCCCGACGAGCGCGACCCGCGGTACTGATCAGCCGAGCGTGCGCGGCAGGTGGGTGGCGTCCATGCCGACCACCAGCAGCGCGACCAGAGACAGGTAAACCGCCGCCACCAGCCAGCGGTGCAGCGGCCTGACGCTGTAGTAGGCGAGCTGCTGCAGGCTGCCTGAGCGGCGCAGCTTCCAGCGCTTGTACGTCTCGAACGCGGCCAGCACGATGATGATCAGGATGATCGGGTTCGGGAACACGAACGCCAGCACGATCATCCCGAGGAACCCGATGAACCACATCCAGGGCGCCATCGCGGCCATCGCGCGGCCACCGTCGAGCGGCACCACCGGCAGCAGGTTGAACAGGTTCAGGAAAAAGCCGGTGAACGCGAGCGCCCGCCAGAAGTCGTTGCCGGTCGCGCGCCAGATCGGGATGCACGCCGCAGCGCCGATCGTGCCCAGGATCGGGCCCGCGAGGCCGACCCGGGCCTCGGCGGCTGCGTTGTCGCCGAGCGAACGGGCGCTGATGACCGCCCCCAGGAACGGGATAAACATCGGCAGGCTGGCCTTGATCCCCTCGCGCCGCAACGCGATCACGTGCCCCAGCTCGTGCGCGAACAGCAGGACGACGAAACCGAGCGCGAACTGAAAGCCCCAGATCGTCGCGTAGGCCACAATCGATACGAGCATCGAGCCGGCCGCGGTCAGCAGCTTCAGCTTCGGCAGCAGCAGGATGATCGACTTGAGCTTCGCGAGCAGGGCGAGGATGGCGGCGCCGATTGGGGCCAGGCGCCGCTTGAAGAACGACTGCTGCGGTTGGCCCGAGGACTCGTCGCCGGCGGGCTCGCAGGCGGCGGACTCGTATCGAGGCGGCCCGGGTGCCGGCGTCGCCGTCGGCTCGGGCAGGGTCGGGGCGCTCGGTTTCATCGCTGACAGTGATTGTGGCAGGCGCCGCTGCGCGCCAACCTCGGTTTCGACCTATACTTCAAGCGGCATAGACATACCCCGGGGACGACAGGCTTCGACGTGGTCGGCTCGTGGGGGTGGTTGCGAGTCGAGGTCCCGGGCGGCCTCGTAAAACACCCGGGAAAACAATAAGTGCGGACTCTCACGAGTTCGCGCTCGCCGCT
>JBPCQU010000177.1:0-3031 GCA_050997795.1 Solirubrobacteraceae bacterium
GCTTCGCCATCCCGGCCTCGAGGTCTGATCGCTCGCCGGCGTCCTTGAGGCGCGCGGCTCGGATCGTGAGCAGCCGCGCCGCGTCGACCTGGGTGGCCATGTCGGCGAGCTTGAACTGGATCGCCTGGTGCTGGGCGATCGGCTTGCCGAAGGCTCTCCTTTCCTGCGAGTACTTCAGCGCGAGCTCGAGGGCGCGTTGCGCGATCCCGACGCCGCGAGCGGCGACGTTCACGCGGCCGACCTCGAGCGCATCCATCATCTGCACGAAGCCCTGACCGAGGCCCTCGGATTCGCCGCCCAGGATCGAGGCCGCTGGAGTCTTGTAGCCGTCGAACACCAGCTCGGTCGACTCGACGCCCTTGTAGCCGAGCTTCTTGATCTTCGGGGGCACGGTGAAGCCCGCGTACTCGCCGGTGTTCTCCGACACGCCGGGCTGCTTCTCGGCGATGAAGCAGGTCATGCCCCTGTACTTGGGCTCGGCGCTCGGGTCGGTCTTGACGAGCGTGAACACGAGGCTGCTCAGAAGGCCGTTGGTGACCCACATCTTCTGGCCGTTGATCTCGTAGCCTCCGTCTTCGGTCTTGCGCGCGCTGGCCTTGATCGCCTGCACGTCGGAGCCGCACTCGGGCTCTGACAGGGAGAAGGCGGCCCGTATCTCCCCGGTCGCCATGCGCGGCAGGTACTTCTGCTTCTGCTCGCCGGTGCCGAACTTCATCAGCAGATAGGAGCCGATGAAGTGCGTGTTGACGATCCCCGAGATGGAGATCCACCCTCTTGACAACTCTTCGACGATCATCGCGTAGGTGGTCAGATCGAGGCCCATCCCCCCGTACTCCTCGGGGATCGTGACCCCGAACAGCCCGAGCTCCTTCATCTGCTCGACGATCGGCTCGGGGAAGCTGTCCTCGTGGTCGTAGTGCCCGGCGTTGGGGATGATCTGCTCGTCGGCGAACTGACGCACCATCTCGCAGATTGCGCGCTGCTCGTCGGTGATGTCCTGTTGGGGGGCTGCGGTGGCCATCCGGCCTGAGAGTGTGTCAAAAGTGCGGCGGCGGGGGCGGGTTGAGGGGGGTTGCGGGATTTCTCTGGTATGGGTCGAGAAATCCCCCAAGACCTAGCGGCCGCAGCCGTCGCCGAGCGCCAGCACGGCAATCTGACGCGGCTGCAGCTGCTCGACCTCGGCCTCAACGACGACGCGATCGCGCACCGCGTGAAGCGTGGCCGCCTGCACCGCGTCCACACCGGCGTCTACGCCGTCGGCCGGCCACCGGTGACCGCACTCGAGCGGGCCGCCGCCGCGGTGCTCGCATGCGGGCCCGGCGCCGTGCTGAGCCACATGAGCGCGCTAGCGCTGTGGGGGTTCGCCGACCGCTGGCCGGCGCGGCTGGAGGTGACGGTCGCGCGTCACCGGCATCCCGCGGGCGTCCACGTCCACCGCTGTCGCACGCTCACGCGCCGCGATCGGCGCCGCCAGCACGGGATCGCGGTCACGAGCCTCGCCCGTACCCTGGTCGACTGCGCGCCGCGCCTGAGCGAGCGAGCGCTCACCCGCGCGGTCAACGACGGGCTGCGCTCCCCATTCCTCAGCCGGTCACAGCTAGCCGAGGTCTGCGCGCGCCTTTCCCGACACCCGGGCGTCAAGCTGCTGAGCCGATTCGTCGACTCCCGCGACGGTCCGACCCGGTCGGGCTTCGAGGATGACTTCTCGGGGTTCTGCGCGCGGTTCGGGCTCCCGGCCCCGAAGGTCAACACAACGGTCTGCGGCTATGAGGTCGATGCGCTGTTCGAGGACGAGCGGCTGATCGTCGAGCTCGACGGCTGGGACTTCCACCAGAGTCGCGACTCGTTCGAGAGTGACCGCAACCGGGACGCCGACACACTCGCCGCCGGCGTGGCCACCGTCCGCATCACCTGGAATCGGATGACGGCGACCCCTGTCGAGGAGGTCGCGCGGCTGGGAGCGATCCTCGCCGGACGGCGAGCGCAGCTCAGCTAGCTACCCGGGCCCGAGCCGCCGCCGCGGGCTGGGCGTCTGACTTGACGCCGTGGCTCCACGGCGACGCCGGACGCTCCTGCAGCTCGCCGTCGAGCTCGAGGTCGACCTGCTCGTTGAAGAAGCACAGCAGTCCCTTGATCCGCGCCACCTCGGCCAGCGGGTCATCGTAGAACCAGATCAGGTCCTGGCCGAGCTCGCCGCTCGAGAGGCTGATCGAGTAGTAGCCGGCGGCGCCCTTGTAGGGGCAGTGGGTGACCGTCTCGCTGGGCTCCAGCGTCGCCCGCACGTCGTCGCGAGGTATGTACCAGCGGGGCGGAAGGTTGGACTCGAACAGCGCCAGCGCGTTCGTGGTCTCGGCCAGCAGCTCGCCGTTCCGGGAGACGCGGATGTGCCGGTCGGTGCTCACGACGTCAATCCGGTGGTAGGGGTCGCGTGGGTGGACCCCTATCTCCTCGCCCTCCTCGAGCCAGCGGCCCATGCGGTTGAAGTAGAAGGCGATCAGGCCGTTCAACAGCGGCGCCTGCCCGGGAGCGGGTCGGGGTAGTACCAGGCGCCCGCCTCGACCACGTCATCCCCCGCCTTGATCGTGTAGTAGGACGCCTCGCCCTTCTTCGGGCAACGGGTGTGGCGGTCCGAGGGCTCGAGGTACTCGGAGCCAACGTCCTCGGGCGGGAAGTAGTACGTCGGCTGCAGCCCGGACTCGTGCAACAGCATCGCGCGGCGGCTGTCGGCGATCACCTCGCCGCCCACCTCGACCCGGATCCGCTTCGGCGTCAGCTCGAGGTACAGCGCCCAGCCCGGTGCCGGCGGCTCGAAGTTGAACTTCCCCGCGGGCTCCCTGCCGAGTGGCCCGTTGCCGGTCATGAGGCCCATGTTCGCTGGACAGGTTACCAGCGGCCCGTGCGTGCCAGACTGGCCGCCGCAATGAACTTCTCGCGTGATGTCGTCGACGCCGCGCCCCCCGGCGCCCGAGCGATGGTGGAGCTCACGCGTGACGGCGAGCGGCGCGAGTGGAACTTCGGCGAGGTGGCAGAC
>JBPCQU010000259.1:0-4938 GCA_050997795.1 Solirubrobacteraceae bacterium
AGCGTGTAGATCCGCTGGGTCGGGGACTCGATGTGGATCACTCCGTCAGAGGTGTGGGTGTGCAGCCAGTAGATGCAGTGACCGCCGACGGCGTACGGCCCTCGGGTGGTCTGCTCGGCGGTCGAGCCCGGGATGCCGATCCCGGCTGGGAGTGAGTACGGCGCGCCCTCGACGAACACCGCCACGTGGGCATGGATGTGGTAGGCGAGCTGCTCGGCGGGGGCGCATCTGATCCCGTCGACGGGTCCAGTCTGAGTGGTGCTCGCCGGGGCCAGGGAGGGGCCCTGCTCGAGCGGGATCCCCTCGAAGCCGAGCTGGCCGGGCGAGGCACTGCTGGCCGCGGCGCTGCTCGTCGCGGCGCTGGTCGTCGTGCTGCTCGCCGCGGCGCTGGTCGGGGCACTGCTCGCGGTCGAGGTCGTCGAATTGCTGCCACAGGCGGCGATCGCGAGCGCACCGAGCAACGCGGCCGCCGATGAGGCGAGACGGAGTGCCATCGCCTGCAACCGTAGCTAGATCGTCACGCGGGACGCTGATAAGTTCCACCGCGATGTCCGACCAAGCCCCGCTCGGCGGCCTGCCGATGACCACCGCGCTCGAGCTGCCGGGCCTCTCGATCCGCGAGAACCTGGGCGTCTGCTACGGACTGGTGGTCAGGAGCATGGGCTTCACCGGCGGCGTGACCGCCTCGTTCAAGGCGCTTCGCCGGGGGGAGATCAGCGAGTACACGCAGCTGCTCGAAGACTCGCGGCGCCACGCGATCGACCGGATGGTCGAAAACGCGCGGCTGCTCGGCGCCGACGCGATCATCGCCGTGCGATTTGACTCCTCTGAGATCGGCCAGCAGTTCACCGAGATCGTGGCTTACGGGACGGCCGTCAAGGTCGGCTGAGCCCGGTCGGGTGCTGCTCTCAGACTCTGACCGCGAGCTGCTGTTCGAGAAGCTCAATCGTCATGCGGCGCAGGGGACGCTGGCGCTCGACGAGCTCGAGCGCAGGGTGGAGAAGATCGTTGCCGCACAGACGCGTGAGGACGCCGCCGCGGTGATGGCCGACCTGCCCGCGCTCCCTGGCGAGCCGTCGCCGGCGCGCGCCCGCTGGCGCCGCGGGCACGGCGACGCCGACGCGCCCGGGGTCGACTGGCGCCCGACAGGCGAGCGCTTCCGTGATCCCCGGACAAACCGGGTGATGCGCGTCTGGGAGGACGCCGCCGGCGCCCGGCACTATGTGGCCGACGACCAGCAGTGAGGCTCTCGTTCAGGCGACCCGCGTAGGGGCGCCGTCTCGGACAAGCCTCGGTAGGCTCGAGGCAGGATGGCCCGGGTCGTGTTTCTGATTGTCGCGCTGAGTCTCGCCGGGTGCGGAGGGTCCAGCGCGGTCAGCAGCAGCAGTGCGCCGACGAGTGCGATCCCCAAAGTTCGACCCCAGGCGATCGAACCGACCGCGGGCGCGCAGGCGGCGGCGGTCACGCCCGACGATCCCGTCGGTGACGTGTACGCGCATGCCCCCCCGCTCGCTGAGGTGAAACACGAGCTTCGGCTGGAGCTGGTCGCCGCGACCGTGTCAGGCGCGAGCTACGTCAACCCGCTGCATTACGTCACCGCCTGGGGACGCACTGACCAGGGCGTGGACGCAAGCATGCCGGTTGGAGCGCCGATTCTGGCGCCGGGCAGGATCAAGCTCCTCGCGATCGAACCGGACTGGTTCGCCGGGCAGCCGCTGGTGTATTTCGAGCTGCTGGACGGAGCGGACGCGGGGAAGGTGCAGTACGTCGCAGAGCAGATCACGGACATCGCGCCCGGCGGCAGCATCCTGCAGCAGGGACAGGCGATCGCCCGCTACGCCAAGTCGGGCACCGATATCGAGTACGGCTGGTCGACCCTCAATGGGGTGACGCTCGCGGTGGCGACGACGGGCTATGAGGAGGGTCAGGTCACGCCGGCGGGGCAGTCGATGCGCGCGTGGCTGAACAGTTTCGGCGCAAACGCAGGGAACGGCTGACCTCAGCTCGGGGCTGACCTCGGCTCGCGCCGAACTCGGTCTCTCGGCGGATCTAGTTCCGGCCCCCGCCGAACAGGCGGAGCATGAACAGAAAGACGTTGAAGATATCCAGAAAGATACCGGCGGCGATCGGGACCGCGCTGTCCATGTTCGCCCGGCGCAGGCGGTTGAAGTCGAGCACCGTGAACCCGCCGAAGATGACCAGCCCCAGCACCGCGTAGATCACATTGCCGCCCGGGATCGCGACGAAGATTGTCACGAGCCCGAACACGATCAGGGCCAGCAGCGCCCAGAACAGCGTCCGCGCCCATGAGCTCAAGTCGCGACGGGTGGCGTAGCCGTAAGCGCCGAGCGCACCGACGAATGCCGCCGTCGCCCCCGCGGCTTGCCACAGCGCGGCCGGATCGGCTTGGGCATAGACCGCGAGCACGGGTCCGACCGCGATCCCGAGCAGCAGACCGAGACCGAACAAGAACGCGATCGCCAGCTGCTCGTGGCCGCGGCGAGAGGCGAACTGGAGCCCGAAGATGCAGGCAAAAGCGCCGATGAAGAAGGCGATTCCGGTGCCGCCGCTGAGATTGCGGCCGATGTAGGCGCCGAGCGCGGTGCAGCCGACGGTCAGCGCGACGAGCCCCATCACCTGTCCGAAGACGCTGCGCGTCTGGTCACGGGTGAGCGTCTGGCCGCCGAGTACGTGCTGGCTTGATGTGGGCATGCAGAAAATGTAGCCGATCGTGGTCGGCGCGCTGACCACTGGGCGGCGCTCGAACGCGAGCGCGATACTGGGAGTGTGTCCGACGCCGTCGTCGCGCAGGCAGCCCAAGCTGACAAAGCGTCGCGTCCGCAGGTCCCGCGTTCGGCGTGGACCCGCCTCGCGGCGTGCACCGCGGCCGCCGCGCTGCTGCAACTCGACGGCACGCTGATCACGGTCGCGCTGCCGTCAGTCGCCCACGGGCTCGGCGTCAAGGGCAGCTCGACCTCGGCCGTGCTGAGCGCGTACTTCGGCGCCTACGCGCTCCTGCTGCTGCCGGGCGGCGAGCTGGTGGACCGTTTCGGCGCCCGGCGGCTCGCGCTCAGCGGCTTGGCCGTGTTCGCGATCGGAGCGGTGGCCGGGGCATTGGTGTCGAGCTTCGAGGCGCTGCTGGTGGCGCGGGTGATCCAGGGCGCAGGGGCGGGCCTGGTCAGCCCGGCGGCCCTCGCTGGCGCGGTCAGCGGCTTTCCGCCGGAGCGGCGCGGGAGCGCGCTGGGGATCTGGGGGGCGAGCGCGGGGATGTCAAACCTGGTCGGGCCGCTGCTCGGGGGCCTGCTCACGGTTGCCTTCGGATGGCGCGCCTGCTGGTGGGCGCTGGTCCCGCTGACGGCGCTCGTCGCGCTCGGGATCGCGCGTCTGGTTCCGAGGATCGTGCAGGTCGAGGCCGAGGACGGTCACCCAGCGATGAACCGGATCGTGCTCGCCGCCACGTTTGTCGCCGCGCTCACGTTTGCGGTCATGATCGGCGCGTTCTACATCGCTGAGCAGTATCTGCAGCGGGTCGCGGGCTACTCCGCGCTCGGCGCGTCCGCGGCGCTCGTGCTGGTGGCGCTGCTGGTCGGGGCCGCCGCGCCATTGGCCGGCAAGCTCGTCGATCGCCACGGCGAGCGGCTCCCGGCGGTGCTCGGCTTCGTCGGCGCCGGGGTCGGGCTGGTGATCCTGGGAATCCCCGGCGTGTCGCTGGACGGCCTCGTCACCGTGCTGCCGCTGATCCCGGTCGGGCTCGGACTGGGGATGCTGTTCGTGCCCACTTCCAGAGCGGCGCTCAACGCGAGCCCGCTCGCCGCGCACGGCCGGACCTCGGCGGTCCTGTCAGTCGGCCGTCTGCTAGGCGCGGCGGTCGGCGCCGGGCTGGCCGGCGTGGCGCTGTCCGGGACGCTGACCGCTTCGACCGTGCACCACACGCTGCTGTTCGCCGCCGGGCTGTGCCTCGTATTCGGCATCCCGGCGTCGAGCCTCCTCGGCGGCCGTCGTGCCGTCCCGTCGCAGCGGGCCTGACCAAGCCGCCACCGACGGGCGCCCGGGCTCACCGCCGCTGGCGGCGAGCAGGATCGCGGCGAGCTCGGAGGGGGCGTCCCACATCGGAACGTGGCCCGCGTCGTGGAGCACGATGCTGCGGGCGTTGTCAGGCAGCCACGGGGGCCGGGCGATCAGCCGGTCGTGCTCGGGCCAAACGAGCGTCAGCGGGACCCTGATTCGCTCCAGCCCGCCGAACACGCCGGCGCGCATCGCGTCGTTGACGGCTTTGAAGCCGGGCGCGGTCGCGTAGGCTCGCACCAGCTGCGCCGCGGCCCGGCCCGGCACCCGGTCCGGGTGCGCGACTGCGCTGCCCAGCAACAAGCGTCGCCCGGCCGCGCTTGACGCCACCGGTCCAACGAGCGGCATCATCGCGCCCGCGAGGGCGTGGGCCAAGCCGGACTTCGGCACCAGTGGGCCGGGCCACAGACCCGCGGGCGCAATCGCCGTGACGGACAGGGCCGGACCGCTCAAGCCCAGCTCGAGCGCGGTCCAGCCGCCGAGGGAATTGCCCGCGACGTGGGCGCGTTCGATCCCCAGCGATCGCAGCAGCTCCGCTACCGCGCCGGCCAGCGCTTTGGGGTTCGGCGTCTGCGCCAGTGGCGGCGATTCTCCGAACCCGGGGAGGTCGATCGCGATCAGCTCGCGCCGGTCGCGCAGACGCTCGACGATTGGATCCCACACGCGGCGATCGGCTCCGAGCGGGTGAAGCAGCGCCAGCGGTGGTCCCGCGCCGCTTCGGTCATAGGCGATCACGGGCTCGGCAACTCAGGACTCCACCGCGCAGGCCAGCACGGCGCTGACCAGCGCCGAACCCCCGCCGACCAGGACCGTGGCCCGCGCCGCGCCCGCGGGCAGCTGCTCGCGCCGGGCGACGGTGGCCGCGACGTCGGT
>JBPCQU010000272.1:0-4617 GCA_050997795.1 Solirubrobacteraceae bacterium
GGTCAAGACCGTGGTCGGGGCTGGGCGAGCCCGGGCAGGCGCCGTCCGCGCGCCGGCGACGATCCGAGGCGCCGTCGTCCGCGTGGCGCCAGGGCGGGGCAGGAGCCGCGTCGACGCGGTCGCGGCGCCGTCAAGCGAGGCCTCGAGCGCCTCGACGAACGCGCCCGCGGTCGGGTACCTGGCCTCGGGATCCTTGGCCATCCCTCGCGCGAGAACGTCGTCGACGGCCGGCGGAAGCGTGTGGTCGCGCTCGCTCGCTCGCGGCGGCTCGTCCTCGATGTGCTGCCGCGCCTGGGCGGCAAAGTGCGGGGCCGTGAACGGCCGCCCGCCGGTCAGCAGCTCGAACGCCGCGACGGCGAGGGCGTAGCGGTCGCTGGCGCTGGTCGCGTCGCGGCCCAGGGCCTGTTCGGGCGCCAGGTATGCGGCCGTGCCGAACAGCTCGCCGCTCGAGGTGATCGTGTCCTCGCTCTGCAGCCTGGCGATCCCGAAGTCCGCGACGTGCAGAACCCGGTCGCGGTCGAGCAGGAAGTTGGCCGGCTTGATGTCGCGGTGGACGACCCCGCGGGCGTGGGCGTGATCGAGCGCCGACGCCGCCTCGCGCAGCCATCGCCGCGCATCGACGCGCCGGACGGCGTCGCAGCGGAGGGCGTCGGCCACCGTTCCGCCGGCGAGATGCTCCATGACGATGAACGCCCGCGCCGGAGCTTCGGTCCCCCGGTCGCGCTCGCCGTCGCCAGGCTCGATGTCCCCGACGTCGAAGATCGTGACCACGTGGGGGTGGGCCGAGACGCGGGCCGCCGCCCGCGCCTCGCGCTTGAAGCGCCGAACCGCCAGCTCGTCGTGGGCGAACCGGTCAGACAGCACCTTGATCGCGACTGCTCGTCCGAGCACCCGGTCCTCCGCGCACCACACCGACGCCATGCCGCCGGTGGCGATGTGGCTGCGAACGCTATAGCGGCCGGGGAGCTCCAGCCCGAAAGCCGCCTGGGCCGAGGGCTTGGCGCTAGTGCTCATCCGGAGGGTTCATTACCCAGTTTGGAGATCTCTAGCCACTGGCAGGACTCGGGATGATACGGACCGGAAGCCTGCCGCGACGAGCGCCGCGGTCGCCGGCGACCCCGCGCGCGACGACGCCGCAACGCCGGGGAGCCTGTTTATACTCGCCGGCGATGCCAAAGATCTGTCACGTGTGCGCGAAGGGTCCGGCGTTCGGCAACAGCCGCAGCCACTCGATGGTCGCCACCAGGCGGCGCTTCGACCCCAATCTGCAGCGGGTTCGAATCGACGATGGGGGAACCCCCCGCCGCGTCTACGTCTGTACGCGCTGCCTGAAGGCCGGCAAGATCGTCAAAGCCAGATAAGGGTGGTCGCCCCCGAGCGAGCGGTCAGCCGGTCACGCGTGTCCGATCCGAGCATCGTTCGCTTCCGGGCGCTGATCGAGGCTGGGCTCGCGGCGCTCGAAGCGCGGCGTGAGGAGGTCAACGACCTCAACGTGTTCCCGGTCGCCGACGGCGATACCGGCGACAACATGGTACTCACGCTCCGCGCCGTGCTCCAAGAGCTGGACCGGCTGTCGGGCGCATCCGAGGGCCGCACGATCGACGAGATCGGGCGCGACGAGATCGTCGGCTCGGTCGCCCGCGCCGCGTTGCTCGGCGCCCGGGGCAACTCAGGCGTGATCTTGTCCCAACTGATCCGCGGCGCCGCCGAGGAACTCGCGAGCCGCCCCGGCGAGCTGGTCGACCCGGTGCTGATCGGCGCCGCCCTCGCTCGCGCCGCCGACCAGGCTTACGGCTCGGTGCGCGACCCGGCCGAAGGCACGATCCTGACTGTCGTGCGCGAGATGGCCCACCGCGTCGCCTCGGAGCTGGCGCACTCCCCCGACGCCCGCCTCGGCCCCGATTCGACCACGCTCGAACAGGACGAGGTGATCGCGCACATGATCGAGAGTGCGCTCGACGCCGGCCAGGAGTCGGTCAAGCGCGGTCCCGACCTGCTCCCGGTGCTGCGAGACGCCGGCGTCGTAGACGCCGGCGGTTACGGGCTGACGGTGTTGCTGGCCGGAATCGTCGGCGCGCTGCGGGGCGGTGAGGCTCCCGCGATCGACCATCACGCCGCCGCGCGCGTGTCTCATCCCCAGCACGCCTCGACAACCTTTCGCTACTGCACCAACTTCGCCATTAGCGGCGCCGGGCTGGAGCAGCGGCGGTTCGTCGCGGGGCTCGAGCGGATCGGCGACTCGGTGCTCGTGGTCGGCGACGCGACGACACTCAAGGTTCACGTCCACACCGATGACCCGGACGCCGCGACGGCGCTGTTCGCCGACGTGGGAGTCGTCTCCCACCTCGACGTCGCCGACATGCGCGAGCAGGTCCAGGCGCGCGATCAGAGGCTCGCCGTTCCCCTCGCGACGGCGGTCTGCGGGGCGCTCGCGGTCGTCAACGGCGACGGCATGAGCGCCCTGTTCGAGGGTCTCGGGGTTCGCGTGCTCGATGGCGGCCCGACGCTGAACCCGTCGACCTACGACCTGCTGGCGGCGATCCACGCGGTTGCCGCCGAGCAGGTGATAGTGCTGCCCAACAGCGCCAACGTCGTGATGACAGCCGAACGCGCCGCTGAGCTTTCAGACAAGACCGTCGCCGTCGTGCCCTCGCGCTCACAACAGGCCGGGTTGGCCGCCGCCGTCAGCCTCGACCCCGCCCGCGCGGCGGCCGGCAACGCCGCCGCGATGATCGAGACGCTCGAGCACGTCCGCACCGGGGCCGTCGCGCCCGCCGCCCGCGACGACGCCCAAGGTCGCTTCGGCGCCGGTGATGCGGTGGGCTTCGTCGAGGACGAGCTGGTGGCGTGGGGCGAGCCGGGCGAGACGCTGCGCGACGTGCTCGGCAAGCTGGCCCCCGACGCCGAGCTGATCACCTGCCTGAGCGGCGCCGAGGCTCCGCTCGACGACCAGGCCGTCGGCGCTCTCATTTCGGGGGAGGCCGAGCTCGAGCTGTCCCACGGTGGCCAGCCGAGCTACTGGTGGCTGCTGTCGGCCGAGTAGTGAGGCGCCGACCGGCGGCGCGGTCATCATCAGGGCCGCGATGCCCGCGACCGCATTTGCCAGCTCGCGTCCGCTCCAGGAGCCGGAGCTCGCCTGCGCGCCGGTGCGCTACCCGCGCCCGTCGCGGCTGACGCAGCGGCTGCGGCTGGACGGAACCAAGGCTGAGCAGGGGGCAGCTGTGCTGGGACTGAACACGGTCGGAGACCTGCTCGAGCACCTGCCCCGGGACCGGCGCGAGGCCCGTGCGGTCGCCCAGCTCGTGCCGGGGGAGACCGCGACGGTCGTCGTCGAGGTGCGGAGCATCGCCGCGCGCTCGGTCCGCCGCCGGGGGATGCGACCGCTGGTCGAGGCCACCGTCGCCGACGACACCGGTCCCATGAAGGTGACGTTCTTCAACCAGCCGTGGCTGGCCCAGAGATACCCGGCCGGCACGCGGCTGGTCCTGCACGGGAAATACGAGGCCCGCAATCGCTTCGCCGTACAGGCTCACGCCCGAACCAGCGAGGCGAGGACCGGCAGCGACGCGGCGGGGTGGGTGGGCCATTATCCCGCCACCGAAGGACTGTCCTCGACCCAGATCTTCGCCCTCGTGCGCGCCCACGCCGGCGCGATCTGGGACGTGCCCGAGCCACTGCCGGCGCTGCTGCGCACGGGTGAGCGTCTCCCCGAGCGCCACACCGCGCTGGCGGCGGTGCACCTGGCCAGCGAGGACGCCCACCAGGCGCTGGGGCGGCGCCGGCTGGCGTTCGACGAGCTGCTGCTCACGCAGCTCGCGCTGCTGCGCCGGCGTCGCCTGCGAAGCCGCGGCGCGACAGCGCCCGCGCTCGGAGGCGAGCGTGAGCTGACGGCGCGCTGGCTGGAGACGATGCTGCCGTTCATCCCCACCCGCGACCAGCTCGCCGCGATCGAGGAGATCGACCGCGACCTGGCCTCCGAGCGCCCGATGCAGCGGCTGCTGATGGGGGAGGTCGGCTCGGGCAAGACGGTCGTCGCCCTGTACGCGCTCCTGCGCGCCGTCGAACAGGGCTGCCAAGGGGCGCTGATGGCGCCGACCGAGCCGCTCGCGGAGCAGCACTTCGCGACCGTCCAGTCCTTGATGCCCGGCGAGGCGGTGCCGATCGGGCTTCTGACCGGGTCGACTCCCGCCCGGCGGCGGGCCGACCTGCTCGGCAAGCTCTCGAGTGGCGAGCTGTCGCTGCTCGTCGGGACCCACGCTCTGATCGAGGAGCCGGTCCGCTTTGCGCGGCTGGCGGTGGTGGTCGTCGACGAGCAGCATCGCTTTGGCGTCCGCCAGCGCGCGGCGCTCGACTCCAAGGCGGCCGCCGGTCAGACCCCGCACGTGCTGCACATGACCGCCACCCCGATTCCGCGCACGCTCGCGCTGGCCGGCTACGGCGACCTCGACTTCACCCAGCTGCGCGAGCTCCCCCGGGACCGGCAGCCGATCCAGACGTTCGTCTGCTCGACCGACCGCGAGCGGGCGCGGGCCTATGACCGCATCCGGGAGGAGCTCCGCGCCGGCCGCCAGGCGTTCGTCGTCTGCCCGTTGGTGACCGAGTCCGAGCTGCTCCAGG
>JBPCQU010000269.1:0-3758 GCA_050997795.1 Solirubrobacteraceae bacterium
CTCCCCTCCCCCCCCGCGCCCCCCCCCTCCTTCTCGCCGCCCCCCCCCCCCCCTCTCCCCCCCCCCCCCCCCCTCTCCCCCTCCCCCCCCCCCCCCCCCGCGACTCTCGATCGTCCGGCTCTGCGGCGACGCGAGCGCGCTCAGCTGGCTCGGGCGCGGCCGGCTGCGCACGTACGCCGCCGACTCCTCGCGGGACGTGCGTCTCACTCCGCCCTCGATTCTGACCTGCCGCCCGAGGGGGTCCCAATAGAACAGCAGCGCAGCGCGCGGATTGGCCGCCAGGTCGTCACCCTTGCGGCTCTCGTAGTTTGAGAAGAACACAAAGCCGCGCTCGTCGTACTGCTTGACCAGCACCATGCGCACCGACGGGGTGCCTTCGGCCGACGCGGTCGCCACCGCCGCCGCCTCGGGCGCCCGTACGCCGGCCCTCTCCGCCTCCTGAAACCAGACGCCGAATTGGCGCAGCGGATCGGGATCGACATCCTGCTCCCGCAACGGGGGGAAATCCGATGGGGAGAAATCCGACACCACCGGGATTATGTCCGCCCGGAGCAAGCCTCCTGCACGCCGGCTGGGAGTTTGGGGGTCGGCGAGCCCACGACATCATCGGTTGACCGATTCGGTGATCATCTCGGCCGCCGGATGAATGCTGGTCATCTCCAGCGTGGCTGGATCCCCGGCAAAGCTAGACCTAGGAGCGACATGAAAACGATCGAACTCCCACAGGGAATCGTGCGCTACCGCGTCACGGGGCCCGAGCAGTCCGCTGCGTCGCCCGTCGTGTTCGTGCACGGGTTCCTCGTGAACGGCAGCCTGTGGAACAAGACCGCCGACGCATTGGCCACCGCCGGGGTGCGCTCCTATGCTCCCGACTGGCCTCTGGGGTCGCATACCATTCCCCTGGGGCCCGGCGCCGATCAATCACCGCGGGGCGTCGCCCGCCAGGTCGCCGCCTTTCTCGAAGCGCTCGAGCTCAGGGACGTGACACTGGTGGGCAACGACACGGGCGGGGCCATTTGCCAGTTCCTCCTCGACAGCGATGCGTCGCGCGTCGGCCGCGTGGTCCTCACCAACTGCGACGCGTTTGACCGCTTCCCGCCCGCTCCTTTCAACCTGCTCTTCAAGTCATTTCGAAACCCGACCGTGATCCGCGGGCTGTTGGCCCCGATGCGCGCCACGGCAGTGCGCCATTCCGCCGCCGGGTTCGGAATGCTCGTCGAGGAACCGCTGGATGCTGGGCAGACGCTTGCGTGGGTGCAGCCGTGCCTGACCGACGCCGGAATCAGGCAGGACGTCGCCCGGTTTGCCAAGCAAGTCGATCCGCAGGACCTGCTGGTCGCCTCGCGCCGGCTCGGGGGCTTCCGTGGTCCCGCCCTGCTGGTATGGGGGACCGGTGACCGCTTCTTCAAGCTCGACTTCGCGCGCCGCTTGCGAGACGCGTTCGCCAACGCGCGACTCGCGGAGATCGAGGGCGGCCGGACCTTCATCCCGCACGACCACCCGTCGAGGCTCGCGAGCGAAATCGCCGCTTTCCAGCTCGCCGGTACCTCAGTAGCCGGACCCACCTCGCCGGCACATGAGTAGCGGGTTCCCCGACGCCGTATGCCGGTTTGGACACAAAGCCAAAAGCGCGGGATCTCAACCGTCGCCGGTCTGCTCGCTCCGCGCTGACGCGACCGTCACCCGGCGCCCTCGGTCTGTCGTGCATCGTGCTGCTGGTTGGCCTTGGCCCACAGCCGCGCGAAGCGCTGCTCGCCGAGCGCGTCCGGGTCGATCCCGAACTGGCGATGCAGGGTTTCGGCGAATGCCGACCGATCTTCCAGGACGGAGCGCTCGTGTCGCCCCGGGGCGTCGACGAACATCGTGCGCGCGCGGAGCGTGACGATCCGATCATCGAATGGGCGTTGCACGACGAGGGTCTGCACGAAGCTCGAGTCGACCGAGGTCGAGAGCCGGAGGTGATGCGGCTGGAAGGCATCGAGCGCGGCCGGTACACGTGAGAACCAAAAACCGGGGATCGACCCATGCGGATGCTGGGCGATCCACCAGCCGCTTCGGTCGCGTTCGATCGTGAGCTCGAACGCACCGGCGGTGACCACACCCGGCCGCAGCGGCAGCGGGTCAAGCGGCCCTTCTCCCAAACCCGCCTCAGCGATGAACGATCCGCCGTCTGGCGTCTGCACGACCAGCGCCATGTGGTTGGTCAGCTCTCCACGGCGGTGAGCGTCGCGGTGGGCGACGATCCCTTCCCGGCGTTCGACTTCGAACCCGAGCGTCCGCAGCAACGCGCAGAGCACGGTGTTGGCCTCAAAGCAATACCCGCCCCGGCCGCCGTGCAGGAATCGCTGGACGAGCGCGTGCTCGTCCAAGGGCTCGTACTCGCCCAACTGCACGGCGAGATCCTCGTACGGTACGCGCGACACAAACGCACGGTGGACGGCGCCAAGCCCCTCGGCGTCAGCCGACGGCACCACGGTGAGACCGATGCGACGCAAGAGTGCGTCGCGGGTGGTCGCGTCGAGCACGCGATTAGCGCGGGCCGGCTTCGATCACCGCACGAACATCAGCTTCCCGGGGCTGTGACTCAAAGCCCGTCAGCACCCAGGTCGCGCCGGCGCGCTCCCACGACTCCGCCTCGACCCCAGGCGGGAGGTCCACCACTAGATCAAATGGATCATCGTTGGCGCGTAGGCGCCGGGTCTCCTCTGCCAGCTCAGCCAGCTCCGCTGGTCCGGGCAGCTCGATCGGAAACAGTCCGTCCCACCGCGCGGCGCGGCGAAGCGGCCGGCGATGGGGCCATCGAGCAGCAACCCAGATCGGGATCCTCGGCTGCTGCACCGGCCGTGGCGAGAACTCACCGTTCCAGTACTCGGTCAGTCGCTCGAGGCCCTGATCGAGCAGCCGCGCGCGCTCTCGTGGATCGACTACCTCGCCGAACGGCTCCAGCTCGCCTGTGCTGTCGCTCCCGAGCCCCACCCCGAGGATCAGGCGGCCGCCGCTGAGCCGGTCGAGTGTGACGGTCTCGCGCGCGAGCTTGTGGACCCGCCGGCGCGAGAGTGGCGTGACCAACGGCCCGAGCCGCAGCGTGCGGGTGGCGCACGCGATCGCGCTGAGCGCCACCCATGGGTCGGCGACGGACCGAACCGGCGCCCGGTAGGTGACGTGATCCCAGAGGAAAATCCCGTCCCATCCCCGGGCCTCGGCACGAACGGCCAGATCGGCCAACAGCCGCGGATCCACCAGCTCGTCGAACGGTGCAATAAACAATCCGCGCTTCACGTCGCTCACCCTCCTCGCCTGCGTATTTCTTGCCTACTCCGATCCGCATCGTCGCACGGTCCCGATCTCATCCTCGGCCGGACAGCAACGCCGCGGTCACGAACGGCCCGACGTCGGGCCTCGACGGGACGGCGACGTCGGAGTCACCAACGACTCCAATCCATATCGGCAGACGAGAAGCAACCTTTCATGGTCTCTGGGCAGGCGGCCAGGGGTCGGTCGACCTGGGTCCGGGGGCGGCGAGAACGTCCCGTTTGTTGCGACAGTCCGAGCGCACGGCCACGCCAAGCTCGCGACCACCGACCGCTACCTCAGCGCCAAGCTCCGCCCCGAGGAGCTGAAGCGCCTCGACGAGGCATTCACGCCCGCCGGTGTGACGGACGCCACCAGCGAACCGGCACCAGATCCTGAGACAAACCCCACGAGCTGAGCCGCCGGCGCTGGCAGCGACGACTGAGGCACCGCCCACTCCATCCCGC
>JBPCQU010000227.1:0-17481 GCA_050997795.1 Solirubrobacteraceae bacterium
GGGCGGGGCTTTGCGCGACTGAACTTCGGAACATCACGAGCGCTGATCAAAGAAGCCGTCGACCGTGTCGCCCACGCCGTGACCACAGCGCCCTCCAGCTGACCGACCCTCCAGCTGACCGACCCTCCAGCCGCCGCCGAGCCGCAGGCGGATCCCCCCGGCGATCCAAGGCCCCGGGGCTTCCGGCAAACATCCCAAAGTATCCGGGGCCGTCGAGCTCTCCCGGCAAGGGTTTGCCGACGCGGTGGGGTTCCCGCAGGAGGTTGCCAGCCATGAATTCGATGACCGCGGCGGCCACGACCTCGGGCAGCGCGTCAGCGATCGCCCGCGCGGCGGCCCCGGCGACCTGCAGGCGGTATCGCGGTTCCTGTTCCTCCCGCACCCTCAGCGGGTCCGCTTGACCACGAGGTCACGCAGCCCAGCTTCATCGACGACGTCGCCGGCAGCGACAGCGGCTTCTCCCTCGCGCAGCCGCTGCATTGCCGCCGGATCCGAGAGAGCACATCGAGTGTCTCCTCGAGCGCCTCGAGGTCGGCGGGATTGATCAGAACGGCGGCCGGACGGCCGTTGCGGGTGATGGTTGAAGCTCGCCAGCGATGGTGTCGTCTGACATCCCGCAGAGGGGTGTGAGGGCACGTTGGCGGCGCAGCAGACTACGGCGCCGATGTCCGGGATCGCGGCGAACCTCTGAGTTCATGCCGCGCCTCCAGCACAATGGAAATGGCTTGGCCGAGCATGCCCGATGAGCCGATCACAACGATCTTCATCTTGTCCAGGGCCGGCCCCACCGAGGCGCTCGGGGGTGATGCGCAGCACGTATCCGGGGGCGTCGAAACCCGGCGGGGGGAACACGACCGTCGGGGCCGATGTAGACGTCGTCGTCGCTGGACGCTCGCTTCGCCACCAAGCCGCAGCCGCCGGCTGGCCGCCTCACGGACATGCAAGGGCTGCACGGCGGCTTCAACGGCTCCCGACGTTCTGCGCCCGGGGTGCCCTGCCCCGGCGCACCGGGGTGCAATCGCGAGCCGGCGGCCCGAGGCGATCAGTCCGGGTACTCGTCTTTGCGCCAGGCGCGGGGCTCCTCGGACTCAGGCTTTGGCGTTCGATCGAGAAGGAACGAGTGGTATGGGGCGACGAACGGATCGGGCGCCATCACCGTGTAGGTGTGGTACACGCTTCCGTTCTGGCGCGCGAAGGCGACGAAGCTCGGGCCCTCGCGCAGGCCATCCTCGAGCTTGGCGCCGACCTGCCGGCCCCAGTCCTCGAGCCACTCGGGGGGGTGGTCGATCATCGCCTTGACCTCGGGGATCTCCCGCGCCTGCTCGGGCGTGAGGGCGATCCCCAAGTCAAACGGAAACTCAGTCTCGTAGGTCGAGACGTAGGGGAACTGCCAACCCATCCGCTCCTTGTAGGCGATGAGCCGATCAATCGGCGCACGCGAGAAGCAGATCAGCGTCACGTCGCGGTGGTTGAGATGCACGCGCGTAGCGTCGAGTTCATCCCCCAAGTTCGAACACCCGGGGCAGGCGCCGAGCTCGTAATCGGGCCCGAACATGATGTTGTAGGCCAGCAGCTGCGGGCGCCCGTCGAACAGCTCGGCGAGCGTCTTCTTCCCGTCCTCGGTGTCGAACAGGTACTCCTTCTCCACTGCGACCCAGGGAAGCTGACGGCGTTGCTCGGTCACCCTCTGGCCGAGCGTCGCGTGCTCAGCCTCGAGTTTCGCAAGCTCATCGCGAGCCGCCTGCCATTCCTCGCGGGTTCCAATCTTGTAGTCATGCATCTTTGACCTCCTGTGGCCGTTCGTCACCTCAGCGTAGGCGGCAGTCGCGGATCGGCGCTGGCCGCCGCTGGACGCCCAGTTACTCAGACCGGCGCGCCGCGCCGAACTCATCGCTGTGTTGCGCCACCCACCAGCGGCACCACACGCCCTCGCGCTACGGCATTGCCTTCATCTGCATAGCGCTGTGCGACCCGTTCGGGACGACGAGCCGCGGGACTTTGTGTGGCGTGGCCACCACAGCGACCGCGAGCACGAGCAGGATGGCCGATGCGCCCCAGGTCACGACACGGCGCCAGGGAAGCGTCTTCTCGAGTGCGATCAGCGCCGCGATGACCGCCATCCAGGTGAGACTCATGACGCCGAGGGCGAACAGCGCGCCCATCAGCGCCCAGCAGCACCCCAAGCACCAGCCGGCATGTCTCGAGCCCATCTCCAGGGCGCCGATCCGGCCGTCGCGCCACGTTCCGAGTAGGAACCCGATCGGACTGCGGCACTTTGCCAGGCAGACGTTCTTCCACGGTGTTAGCTCATAGACCGCAGCCACGGCCAGCACGCCGCCCGCGAGCCAACGCCCGCCGCTGTGCCAGGCGAGATCGCCGCCAAAGATGCTCCTGCCCAACTCGAACAAGCCATAGGCGGCCAGGCCGACCGTCCCCCACACGAGCAGATAGCCGGTCGTGAACAGGAGCGCGCGGCCAGGCCCACGCCGCCGCGTCATCGTCGTGTAGAGCGCCACCGTCGGCGCAAGCGACGGGAACATCATCGCCGCCATCATCACCAACCAGACTCCCAAGAACCAGCCGAGAGCGCCGAGGCCGGTTCCCGGACCGGCGTCCATCCCGGCCATCCGGTCCGCCGTCGACCACCACGCCAGCACCGCCAACGAGAGCAACAGCACAACGAGGCCAAGCCGGGCGCGGACGGCCGTGAACGCCTGGGCGAGCTCGCTGCAGTCCGAGCGGCCGTCCGAGACCGAGTCCGATGCCGCGGCGCTCAGGCTGCCCACGAGAACCGCGACGTGGAGAAGGCCGCGTTGCCCTCGTACTCGATCCCGAACGCGTCGATGTTTGAGCGGGTCGCGTGCGCCACCGTCAGCTCTGAGCCGGCAGGGTGAAATATGCCGGTGAGCTTCGCCGGCTCGCCCGTCTCCACCCCGAACGGCACGATGTCCTCGATCTCGAAATCAACCGCATCGCCAATCCGGATCGAATGGCGCAAGCCATCCTCCCGGACCTCGATCGGCGCACGCTCAACTCCGAGGCTCTCGCCCACCAGCGGTCCCAAGGCCTCCATCGGTCCGCCTAGCGCCCCTGAGAACACCCCGCCGAGCTTCTCGGCCTGCTCATCCGACGCGGCTGCATCGATGAACACACCAAGGCGCCAGTTGCCCTCAGTCATCACCTTTGGAGTATCCGCGACGGCAGCGACCGTCAATCCGCTCACGTCGGTGCCCTCAACCTCGCCATCCTTGACGTTGAAGACCAGCGTCACCCGGCAACGCTCACGCGTCGCGCCAAACGCCATCGACGCCGTGCAGGGACAGACCACGTCGCACGAGCACGTCTCGAAATACGACCCTTCAAGCATCCAGGACATAACACCTCGCAGTGCTGATCGGGAGTGCTGCGATTCTCTCCGACCGGGCATGGCCCGTCAACCAGAGCGCCCCGCTGCCTGCTTTCGCTCCGGGTGGCGAGCGTTCGAGAGCACCTCGGCGAACGCCCGAGGGGCATGAGCGCGGCCGTGTTACCCCGCGAGACACATCGCCAAACGCAGCGGACGATGCTCGCCGGGCCTGTCACTATCCCGTCGTGAGCGTGACCACGGTCCATCACCCGATCTTCGCTCGCTTCTTTGACCGACTTAGTCGGGTGATGGAGCGCGAGGCGGGCGAGCATCGCGACGAGCTGCTCGCCGGCCTCAGCGGCCGAATCGTCGAGATCGGAGCGGGCAACGGGATCAACTTCGATCACTACCCGGCGAGTGTCGAGCAGGTCGTCGCGCTCGAGCCGGAGGCTTATCTGCGAGAGAAGGCCCGGCGGGCCGCGGTCCACGCCCACGTTCGGGTGAGCGTGCGCGACGGAGTGGCCGCCCCGCTTCCGCTCGAGGACGCGAGCTTTGACGCAGCGGTGGCGAGCCTCGTGCTGTGCACGGTGCCGGACCTCACGGCGGCGCTCGCGGAGCTGCACAGGGTGCTCAAACCTGGGGGCGAGCTTCGCTTCATGGAGCACGTGCGCTCGACACACCGAAGCAAGGCTCGTGTGCAGCAGTGGCTCGATCGGTCGCGGATCTGGCCGCGGCTGGGGGACGGTTGTCATTGTGCCCGTGACACTGTCGCAGCGATCGAGACAAGCGGATTTCGGATCGAGCGAGTTCGCGACTACATGCTTGGCCCATCCTGGGTCGTGACGAACCCGCACGTCGTCGGCTCGGCGCGAGCGCCCGACAACGCAGCTTCTGCGTGACTCCGGTTGGGTGCCGTCGATGAGCGCGGATCAGGACCACGGGCAGCGGGTCTACGAGCAACGCGAGCCACAGCAAATGAGCTGATACGAGGCTCCCGCCGAGCTCTCGAACCCGACCGGTGCGCAGTCGCCGTAGACCTCGCCCACTGACGGTGATGTCGCTCCACGTTGGCGGTGGTCAAGCACCAGCCAAACCGGGCGCGATCGCCTCAACGGCCAGTCATGTCCACGACCTCCGGATGCCCTCAGAGAAGTTCGCCCTCCCCGCTGTGCTCGTGGCGCGGAAGCCCGTCGTCGGGCAGCTCGTAGTAGTCGCCAGCCTGGGAGACGTAGCAATGGCTCGCCGCCCGTAAGCCGGTGGGGCCATCGAGCGTCCCGACGGCGATGCTGATCGTCTCACGTCCCGGGGGGTCCCAGAACAAGCTCGAGCCGCACTCGTCGCGGAAGCCACGGCGTGCCCGGGCAACGCTGCGCGGGCTTTGGATCCAACGAAGGCCCCGTGGCTCGAACAGCACGAGATCCTCTCTTCGGGCAGCCGTCGTCGCGCACACATGCCCGTGCCAGCGGCGGCACTCCTGGCAATGGCAGAACAGCACCTCGCGCAGCGGGCCGCGAACCTCGTATCTGACGGCCCCGCACAAGCAGCTTCCAGTCGCCATCAATCACCTCGGGGTATTGGTCGAGACCCTACGCCTCGACCAAGTTCGACTCGACCTGACGCAGCGCTGGCGGGCTTATCGGACCGCACATCGTTGCCGCCTCTCAACGCCAGCTTCGAAACGTGCACATCCACGCCGTTCGGATCCCGGATCTGTCCGTCGTGCGCACGGTATAGGCGGACTGGAGGTGCTCTTCGAACTCCTCGACGCTCAGCCGTCCGTCGGTCACCGCTTCTCGGAACGTCTCGACGGATGCTCGCGCTCGGAGTCTGAGGCTCGCAGCTCCGGCGACGACGGATCGCTCATCTTGCTGCGGATCCTCCGGCCAGGTCCGCGTTTTGGACGATCGCGTCGATGATCTGTGGCCACAGCTCGCGCGGCAGATCGTGTCCCATGCGCGGAAGGACCACGAGCTTGGCGTCCGGGATCGCCGTGGCCGTGGCGCGCCCGCCGGAGATGTCGACAAGCCGATCGCCGTCGCCGTGGATGACCGTCGTGGGGACGCGCACACTTCCGAGGGACCGGGTGCGGTCGACGGCGGTCACGAGCGCGGCCATCTGACGCGCACTACCGGCGGGATGGATGCCGCGATCAAAGCAGCGTCCGGCCCGCTCACGCTTGTGATCTTCGTCAAACGCAACCCCCGTTGACCCGATCGCGCGGTAGGTTGCCACGTGATCCTCGATGTAGCCCTCGCGGTCGCGTGGGGCGCTGCGCAGCAGCCGCAGCGCCATCCGCGGGCTCGGACGACCGACACGGCGGTTGCCCGTGCTCGACATGATCGAGACCAGCGACAGGACCCGTTCGGGATGGTTGATGGCGACGAGCTGAGCGATCATCCCGCCCATCGAGGCCCCCACGACGTGTGCGGCGTCGATCCCGAGGTGATCGAGGAGCCCGACCGCGTCGGCGGCCATCTCGTCCAGCGAGTAGGCGACGCCGCGGCGGTCCCGGGTCAAGAGCTGCCATCGCTTGGGCACCGGTGCCTCGCGCAGGATGGTCGAGCGCCCGACATCACGGTTGTCAAACCGGATTACCCAGAAACCTCGGGCGGCCAGCCGCTCGCAGAACTCCTCGTCCCACAAGAGCATCTGAGAGGCCAGTCCCATGACCAGCAAGAGCGGCCGGGCATCGGACGCGCCAAAGCTCTCGTAGCACAGCTTCACGGTGCCCACGGGGGCTGTGCGCTCGCCCGAGCAGGTTGGTTTGAGATCAAAAGCCGACAGCGGCCTCAGCCCTTCGCATCGCTAGATCTTGCCGCACGACCGCAGCCATCGCTGCCTCGCCTCCCGATCGCTACGAGAATCGAGCGCGCCCTAGTCGAGCAGGACCGGTCTGCTACTATTACGTAATGCGATCTATCGGAGAACGATCTACGGACCCCGGATTGCTCGTGTTGACCAGCTTGGCCGAGGGTCCGAAGCACGGCTATGCGATCACCCTTGACGTTGAAGAGCTGTCGGGGGTTCGACTGGGCCCGGGAACGCTTTACGGCGCGCTGTCGCGACTCGAGGAGAAGGGCCTGATCGAGGCGCTGCCGGCTGAAGATCGCCGACACCCATACCGTCTGACGGGCGCGGGAAGCTCCGCGCTCGCCGAGCACCTGCAAGGCCTCGAGCGCGTGGCCCGCCGCGGCCTCGATCGTCTGCGCCTGGCTGAGGCCCTCCGATGAGCCGGCGGCTGGCCACCGTTGCTCTGGATCTCTACCCGCTGGCGTTCCGGCGCCGGTATGGCCAGGAGATGCGTGCGCTGCTCGATCAGACCCCGACGCGAATGGTGACTGTGCTCGATCTGTTGCGGGGAGCGCTGGCGGCCCAGCTGCGTCCCGCCGTCACCGACCTCGTCGATCCCGCTGATCGCGTGCGCGCGAGCGCGAGCGGTGTGCTGGCGTGCTGGGTCCTGTTTGCCGCCGCCGGATTCGGGTTCTACAAGACCACCGAGGACCAGCCGTTCAGCGCCGCGGGTCATGCGCACCCCTTGCTCGGCAGCGCCCACGTCTCCATTCAAGCGCTGGCGCTCGTGGCCTCAGCCGCCGTGTTGCTCGGAGCACTGCCGCTGATCACCGCGGCACTCGCTCACGCCCGGCGACAGCCAGGCTTGCGACTCGTGCTGAGCCTGCCTGCGCTGGCCATCCTCCTCTTCGCAGCCCTAACCGGGATTTTGGTTCTGGCGGCTCGTTCCGACCATGCTCATGGTCCGACTACGGCCGGCGGTCTCGCGTTCATCGCATGGGGGTTCGCCGGACTGGCGTGCGGCGCAGTCTGCTGCCTAGCATCGCGGACGGCTCTGTTTGCCGTGCCGCTGTCGCGTTTGCGGCTGGTCACCGCGATTGCCTGCGGAACGGTGGTGACCGCAGCGATGGCTGCGATGACGCTGGCCACTGCCGTTTACGCGATCGCGCTGCCCATCGACGCATCACACCTCGCCGCTGCTCCGAACGGGCCGCTTCAACTGGTGAGCGCGGGGACCTCGCTCGTCGCGCAACTGATCGTCATGGCTCTAGCCGTGGCGCTCGCCTGGACGACAACCCGCCGCGGCTGGCGCGCGGCCAGCCAACTGCGACCCCAAGCATCGAGCTGAGAACGTCGCCGAGCGCGCGTGTGGCGGGCCGGGAGGCGATCCGTGCAGTCGTGACCGGCGACGTGCCGGGGATCGAGTTTCGCGATGCGACCGTTCGCAGGGCTCGCGAACTCAAGGTGATGGGTTGGGTGCGCAACGAGGCGGACGGTACGGCGCAGGTTCACGCCGAGGGCGACGCGCGGGCCGTGGCCCGGCTCGCGGCGTCGCTCCGTGATGGGCCGGCACTGGCGGGCGCTGGCGCAGTCGAGGTCAAGGTCGAGCAAGTCGCGGTCGAGGGGCACGAGCAGTTTGCCGTCCGCGGAGTGAGCGCTGGGGTGTTCGTCGTCCAAGAGCACGCGGCGACGGCGCACCATTTCGACCTGCGCCTGGAAGTCGACGGCGTGATGCGCTCGTGGGCGGTCCCGAAGGGCCCCTCGCTGGATCCCACGGTCAAGCGCCTGGCCGTCGACGTCCCCGATCACGACATGGCCCACAACACCTTTGAGGGGCCGCTCGACGCGGGGAGAGTGATCGTCTGGGATCACGGCACCTACGAACAGGGCGGACGCGTGGCTTGGCCCCAGGCGCTGGCCCGGGGGCACGCCGTGTTCGTCCTGCACGGCGAGAAGCTGCGCGGTGGCTTTGCCCTGCAGCGAACCCGGCCAGGCGCGAAGGCTCAATGGCTGCTGATCAAGCGCCGCGATCAGGAAGCACGCCCCGGTTCGGACGTCGTGGCCGAGCGCCCTCGCTCCGTCCTCAGCGGCCGCACGCTTGACGAGATCCTCGCAAGGTAGACTAAAAGGGCAGTCTCCACCGCCCGGGTGCCGTGCTCTCGCATTCTTCCTGTGGTCCACTACTCCAGGGAGCACGCGAGGAGCGCACGCATGACCAAGCAAACCCATGAGCCGGGCCCGGGCCGATCGACCTCACAGGCGGCCTTCAACGAGCTGCGCAAAGAGATCGCGCAGCGAAACGAGCGGGCCCACCAAGTCGCTCGCAAGCTGCGAGCTGCCAACGACCGCGCGCGGGTTCTGAGGCGCCGGCAGGAAGACGCCTCGTAGGCTCTCAGTCCTCCTCGGCCCAGTCTCGCTTCATCGGGTCCGCTCCAGTGACCCTGTCCACGAGATGCTTCCAGCGGCTGGGCTTGACCCCTGGCTCCCGCACGTGCCACTCCGCCGACGCGTGCTCTGGGTGCGGCAGCGCCGAGGCCGCCGCAGCGTCGATGCGCAGGTCGACGCCGCGCTCGTGGATCGAGGCGATCAGATCCGCGGCCACGAAGCGTGACTCTGAGCCAAGGCGCATCACGATGCCGTGAAAGATGTCCTCGGCCGGTGCGGAGATAACGTGCTCGACCGTCCCGATCGACTGGCCGTCGGACGTATAGACGGGTACCCCGTCGTCTAGGACCTCATACGCGATCGGCGCTCCTTCGTCCACAGGCCCAGCGTAGCCGGTCTCAGTGACGGCAGCGAGCGCAGCAGCGCCTGAGCATGCCGGCGAATCGATGGACAGCGCGCGGGCTTTACGCGACACTCGCAAGGTGCTTGAACCGGGCAGCTCACGCCAGCAGCTGGCACGGGCTCTGAACACCGCCTACGCAGACGGCCTGTTGAGCCAGAGCACTCTGGTGCACCGGCTCGACTTGCTGTTCAAAAGCCGCTTGATCGACCCGAGCCGACTGGTCGGAGACCTCGTCAGACGGGCGCCACGACGCGCCTGGCACACCGCGGTTGCCGATGCGATCGCAGCGCTGACCAGGTCTCTGCACCCCAGCGCGGCCGTAGAGCTCACGGCGCGCCCCAGCCTGCTGGCTCTGGACTGGGACGGCGGCCAGGAGGAGCTGCTCCTGGGACGAGAGGAGACGTGCGATGTCGTCCTCTCCGATCGCTGCGTCTCGCGTCGTCACGCTCGGCTCATCTTCCGCGACGGGAGCTGGATCATCTGCGATCTGCAGTCCACGAACGGCACAACGGTCAACAACGTCCGAGTCGGTCGCTGCCAGCTGCACCCTGGAGACCGCGTCGGGCTCGGCGCCGAGCAGCTCGTGATCGACTGATCGGTCAAAGCGGACCTACACTCGAATCGTGGCCTCAGGTTTCGTCACCCGCTCGCTTGGTCGGGCCGCTACCCACTTCCCCGGCATCCGCAGGCTCCCGGTCCTCAAGCTCCTGGCGATCGCCGAGGTCGGGATGCTGGCCCGTGACCACCTCGTCGCGCTCACACCGGTGGAGCGCCATCGCCTGTTTCATCTCATCCGGCTCGCCCACGGGCGCCCGAGCAGCCTCAGCGACGCCGAGCGCACTGAGTTCGCCGAGCTGGTGGCGAAGTTCGAGCCGCGACTGCTTGCCGGAGAGGCCGCCGACAAGCTCTCTCCGGTGCCGCTCCCCAAGCGGCTCCTGCGCGGCCCGCGCAAGAGCGGTTAGCTCCGCGCTTCAGTCCTCGCCCACGCGGTGGCAGTAGCGGTATGCCTCCGAGAACCCCAGGCGTTCGTACATCGCGCGCGCGGCCTCGTTTCGCTCCTCGACCTGAAGATACGCGAGCTCCGCCCCCGAGCCAGCCAGCAGCACGCGCACGAGCGCGACCCGAGCCCGGCGCGCCGGCACGACGGATCGACCGCGACGCAGAACATCCCACCAGCGCATCCGTCCTTACTGTGATCCCCACGGTGTTCCAGCCGCGCTGGTCGAGCCCGCGCTGCAGGGGGTCGTGGAGCGCGAGTGGACTGACCTGGATCCCGGGCCGTACCGAGTGCTCGCGCGCGAACGCACGCACGCGCTCGATTGCCGGGAGGATCTCCGCGGGCTCGAGCTTGCGGCATGGCGTGAGCGCGTTGTTCGAGCGCGCGCGGTCGAGGCCGGGCGTCGCGCGCAGCAGCCAGCCGCCCGCCAGAGGGCGCTCCACGCTCGCGGGCCAAGCGCGCACCGCGGCGGCCTCGAGCCTGCGCACCAGGTCGATATTCA
This sequence comes from Solirubrobacteraceae bacterium, assembly GCA_050997795.1. Taxonomy (GTDB): domain Bacteria; phylum Actinomycetota; class Thermoleophilia; order Solirubrobacterales; family Solirubrobacteraceae; genus Palsa-465. The sequence goes on from JBPCQU010000227.1 coordinate 10,424, forward strand.
CCATCGCCCTGAGAGTCGCAGACCGGTGGCCCGAGGGGCGCTTGTCGTGGCGCGCGGATGCGTCAGTCGGCGAGCCGATAGCGGGCCAGCGCCTCCCGGCGGGCTTGCGCGTGGTCGACTACCGGCGCGGGGTAGTCACGTCCGATCTCGCACCCGGAGCGCCGCTGCACGTCTCGCGGCATCGTCCACGGTTCGGCGAGGTACTCGTTCGGCACGTGCGCGAGCTCGGGGACGTAGCGGCGGACGTAGGCGCCTTCTGGGTCGAAGCGCTCTTGCTGTCGGGTGGGGTTGAAGATCCGGCGGAAGGCGGGTTGGGGATCGACCCCGACCGATGCGATCCACTGCCAGTTGCCGTTGTTGCTTGCCTCGTCGCCGTCGAGGAGCAAGCGCATGAACCACCGCTCCCCCCAGCGCCAGTCGATGCCGAGGTCCTTGGTCAAGAACGAGCCCGCGAGCAGCCGAGCCCGATTGTGCATCCAGCCTTCTTGCCTGAGCTGGCGCATCGCGGCGTCGACGGTCGGGTATCCGGTCTGCCCCTGGCACCACGACTCAAAGCGCTTCACCGCGTGGCTCCAGCGAATCCTGCCGCGATACCGCTCCTGATACTCCGACCGCGCGTTGCCCGGGAAGTGGCCCAACACGTGGCCGTAGAAGTCGCGCCAGCAGAGCTGGCGGCGGAAGGCGTCTCCCCCTTCGCCCCCGGGTAGCCGCGTCTCGACCTCCCGCGATGAGATGCAGCCGAAGTGCAGGTAGGGCGAGAGGCGCGAGGTGCCCTCGCCGGTGAGCGCGTCTCGGCCCCGCGCGTATTCGTCCACCGGTCCGGCGAGGAAGCGCCGCAGCGCCTCGCGGCCAGCGCCCTCGCCGCCCGGCATCGGGGCGCTGCACTCCTGTTCGAGCCCGAGGTCGCGCAGCCCGGGCAGCCCACCGGTGGCCACCTTCGAGCTCGGAGCGCGCAGCGACCGCGGAGCGCCGAGGACGCGCCGGCGGGGTTGCCCGAGCCAGTTGCGGTAGAACGGGGTGAACACGGTGTAGGGCTGGCCGCCTCGAGCCCTGATCGGCCCCAGGCGGTCGACCGCAAACACCCCGGGGTGGGCGATCGCCTCAACTCCGGCCTGGCCGAGCGCCTCGCGCACCTGCTCCTGGCGCCTGCGCGCGAACGGGCTCACATCGCCGCTGAAATGCAACGTCTCGGCGCGCAGCTCGCGCGCCAGGGCGGCCAGCTCGCGCGCCGGGGGCCCGCGGCGGACGAACAGACGGCCGCCGCGCTGCTGAAGCGAGTCCCGGAGGTCGGCAAGGCACTCGAGCAGGAACTGAGTCCTGGGGCCGGACGCGTGGCGTCCCTTGAGCAAGCCGTCGTCGAAGCAGAACACCGCGGCGACCGGCTCGTTCTGGTCGACCGCGGCTCGCAGCGCGGGATGGTCATGGATCCGGAGGTCGCGCCGGAGCCAGACCAGCGCGCTCATGCTGCGACCGCCGCTGCGGCTTGCGCCGCGAGCGCCTGCTCCGCGGCGGTCTGACGGAAGTCAAAGATACGCTCGAGGTCGCGGCGCACGAACAGCGAGTGCGCGAGCTCCCCGAGGGGGCCGAGCGGGAGCCCGTAGTCGACCTCGTCGGAAACCAGGGTGCTGCCCGCGGCGGTGGCCTCGAACGTGTGGCGGTGGCGCCACAGACCGTAGGGACCGCGGAGCTGGCGATCGACGAAGCTCTCACCCGGCGTCCATTGCTCGATCCTCGAGGTCCAGCGCAAGGGAACCCCGTGAAAGCGCAGCCGGTAATCGATCAGAGTCCCGGCGCCGAGCCGGATCGGCTCGGGAGTGACGACGTCGAAGCGCAGCCACGGCGGCGTGATTCGCTCGAGGTTTCGCGCCTGGGCGAAGAACGCGAACACGACATCGATTGGGTGCGGCAGGAGCTGCTCGCGCCCGAGGCGGTGAAGCTTCACGAGTCGCTGAGCACGTCGCGCAGCGCGAGCTCGAGCTCCGGGTGGCGGAACTCGTAGCCGAGCGCACGCAGACGAGCGGGCACGACTCGCTGGCCACTGGTGACGATCTCCGCCATCTCGCCGTAGAGCAGCTTGATCGCGATACCCGGCACCGGCAGCACGGCTGGCCTTCCGAGCGCGCGCCCGAGCGCTCGGGAGAGCTCGGCGTTGGTGACCGGATTCGGAGCGGTCAGGTTCACCGGGCCTTGCGCGGCGGTGTCATCCACGCAGCGGCTCAGCGCCCCCACGACGTCATCGAGGTGGATCCACGGGACGTACTGCCGGCCGCCGGCGACCGGCCCGCCGATTCCCAGCTTGAAGAACGGGAGCATCTTCGCGAGCGCGCCGCCGCTGCTTGAGAGCACGACGCCCGTGCGCGTGCAGGCAACGCGCATCACCGAAGCAGCGGCCTGAGCCTCCCGTTCCCAGGCGACCACGACTTCGGCGAGGAAGTCGTCACCCGGAGAGGCCTCCTCCTCGAGCGGGGCGTCGCCACGCGGCCCGTAGTAGCCGGTCGCCGACTGTGAGACGAGCACCCGCGGGCGCGCGCCCTCCGGAAGAGCGCAGAGCGCGGCGACGAGCGAGCGCGTACTGAGCACGCGGGAGTCGCGGATTCGCTTCTTGGCGTCCTCACTCCAGCGCTGCGAGACCGGCTCACCGAGCAGGTGCACCACGGCCTCGACCCCGGCCAGCGCCTCGTGCGGTGGTGACTCCTGGGTCGGACGGGCCCATGCGTGTACCTCGGCGCCCTCCCCGAGCACGCGCTTGCCACGCTCCGGGTCTCGCGAGAGCGCCACCACCTGATCCCCGCGCGCCCGTAGCGCGTCGGCGAGCGCCAGGCCAATCGTTCCGGTCGCCCCGGTTATGAGGATGCGCATCAGAGCGTCCCCCGGTCTCGAGCCGCCTTGTCGTCGATCATCGTCATCCATTACCCCCATCTCGTGTTAGGAAAAGCGTAACAAGTTGTATCGTTTCCCGATCATCGACGGGTCAAACGGAGAACTGAGCACAGCACAGCTCGCGCAGCGCACCGGGGTCGCGCCGGCCACGCTGCGCATGTGGGAGAGTCGCCACGGCTTCCCCTCCCCGGCCCGGCTGCCCGGCGGGCACCGGCGGTACGGTGACCGCGACGTCGAGCTGGTGCGCGAGGTCTCGCGCCTGCGCCGGCAGGGGCTGTCGATGCCGGCGGCAATCGACCGCGTGATCAGCGCCGTCGCACCCGCCCCCGCATCGGTGTTCGCGGGCCTGCGCCGGCTGCGCCCCGAAGTCCAGCCGGTGATCCTGTCAAAGCGGGCCCTGCTCGGCCTGACGCACGCGGTCGAGGACGAGTACTGCGCCCGCGGGGCCAAGGGGCTGCTCGTCGGCTGCTTCCAACGCGAGCGCTTCTACCGCCAGTCCGAGCGGCGTTGGCGGGAGCTCGCGCGGACGGCTGAGCTCGCGGTGGCGCTGGCTGACTTCCAAGCGCTGAGGGAGCCTGCGGATGCACCGGCCGAGGTGCCGATCGCCGACGAGGCGCCGCTGGCCCGCGAGTGGGCGCTGGTGATCGACGCTCCCGGCGCGCAGGCGTGCGTGACCGCGTGGGAGCAGCCGAGCGAAAGCGAGCTTCCCGACGGGCGCCGTCGCTTCGAGGTCTTGTGGTCGTTCGAGCCCACCGTCGTCCGCTCGGCGAGCGGACTCGCGATCGAGCTCCTGGCGCGCCTCGCGCCCGCAACCGCGGGCCGCGTCCCAGAGGCGCTGGCGCGGCCGCTTCCCGCGCCGGCCCCCGAGCTGCGCTTCGCCTCGGCGCTCGCGCACCGGGTGGTCGGCTACCTGGGGGCGACGATCGACCGCGGGGGCAGTTGAGGCTCGATGGACGCATGAACCCGCGTGCTCATGGGTAAGACCCGGAGCGGAGGTTGCCGCGCCGCGGCCGGGGGGCGGCACCAACTCGCGGTACGAGGAAGGAGCAACGCATGAAGAACGCGTCACGAGCCACCACCAGCCCCTCGTGCGGACGATCTCGGGGCCTACGCGTAGCCGTTCTGGCGGCGATCGTCACACTCGGCGCCAGCGCGCTGGCGCTCGCCCGCGAACAAGGTCACGCGAGAGCGCGGGCCGCCACGGCCAGCATCAGCAGCCAGCCGTTCGGGACGGTGGGCGGCAAGCCGGTCAGGCTGTACACGCTCTCAAACGGCCACATGCGCGTCAGGATCACCAACTTCGGCGGCATCATCCAGTCGATCTACGTGCCTGATCGCTTCGGCCGGATGAGCGACGTGTCGCTCGGATTCCGCAACCTCGCGGGCTACGAGGCCAACGACGTCTACCCGCAGAAACCGGGCGGATCGGGGACCACGTACTTCGGCGCGACGATCGGACGCTACGCCAACCGCATCGCGGGGGGAATGTTCACGCTCGACGGCAAGGCCTACAAGCTGCCCGTCAACAACGGTCCCAACACGCTGCACGGCGGCACGCAGGCCTGGAACGAGCAGTTCTGGAGCCCGGCCGTGATCCGCACGCCCGGCGCCGTCGCGCTGTCGCTCACCTACACGAGCCCCAACGGACAGGACGGGTTCCCGGGCACCGTGGTAGCGAACGTCACGTTCACGCTCGGGCGCCAGAATGCGCTCCGGATCCACTACCACGCCACGACCGACCGGCCGACGGTCATCAACATGACCAACCACTCGTATTTCAACCTCGCGGGTCAGGCGTCGGGCTCGGTGCTCGGCCAGCGGCTGATGATCAACGCCAACCGCTACACGCCGACCGACAAGACCCAGATTCCCACGGGCGCGATCGTGCCGGTGGCGGGGACGCCGCTGGACTTCCGTCACATGAAGGCAATCGGCCGCGACATCAACTCGAGCTTTCCTCAACTGGTGCTCGCACACGGCTATGACCACAACTTCGTGCTCAACCGCCGCCGCCCGGGCCTCGTCCTCGCCGCGAGGGCGGTCGATCCGCTCAGCGGCCGCGAGCTGACCGCGTATACCACCGAGCCCGGGGTTCAGCTCTACACGAGCAACTACCTCGTCGGGGACCTGGCCGGGACGACGGGCAAGACCTACCGTCAATCGGACGGGTTCACGCTCGAGACCCAGCACTATCCGAATTCGCCCAACCAGCCGAGCTTCCCGTCGACGACGCTGAACCCCGGGACGCCGTTTGACTCGACGACCGTGTTCCAGTTCGGGGTCTCCAGGCGCTAGTCGGCGCGATACGAGCGATTCAGACCTCCGCGGTCCGCGTCCGGGGCGCGTGGACCGCGGTCGGCGGCTCGCCCTAGCCGCTGTCTGGCCACACCAGTGCCCGGTGCCAGCCGTGCGGCAGCCCAACCGGCGACCAACAGCGCCATCCCGACGATTACCGTCGGCTCCTCCGCGGTTTCAAGCGCCAGGTCGCCCCACCCGGCAAGTATCACCGCGTCGAGCGCCCGAGCCTGATTGGATACCCGCCTCAAGACACCAAGGCGAGGAGATTCGATGGCACAGCGAGCGGCGATCGTGACCGGCGGCTCGAGCGGGATTGGCTTCGCGATCGCGAGGATGCTGCTCGACGAGGGCCACGCGATCACGCTTGCAGCGCGCAGGCCGGAAAAGCTCGACGCGGCGGTCGCCCAGCTGCGCGAGGCCGGCGGCGAGGTGGCGCAGGTGGCGGGCAACATGGCCTCGGAGGAGACCGTGCTCGAGGTCGTGGCCGCGCACCGCGAGCGCTTTGGCCGCTTGGACGTGCTGGTCAACAACGCCGGCGTCGGGGTCGGCGCCCCCGTCGCCGAGATCGAGACCAGGCGTCTCGACATGCAGATCGGCGTGAACCTGCGCTCGGTCGTGCTCTTCTATCGCGAATCCGCGGAGATGCTGCGGGCCGCGGCCGCCGAGCACCACAACGCGCTGGTCGTCAACACGGCCTCGATCTCCGGGAAGATCGGAGAGGCGTGGCTGTCGATCTACTCGGCCACCAAAGCCGGCGTGGTCGGCTTCACCGAGGCGATGAACAAGGAGCTCGGCGGCGAGGGCATCAAGTCGTGCGCGTTGTGCCCGGCGTTCGTCGACACCCCGATGACCGACTTCGTCAAGCAGAGCGTTCCCGCCCAGGACATGATCCGCGCCGAGGACATCGCCGAAGGGGTCCGAATGCTGCTCCGGCTCTCGCCGGCCTGCGTGATCCCCGAGATCATCTTCCAGCGCCCCGGCGGGACGCCGTAGACGGTGCAGTGCAGCGATCGGCGACGTTTGCCGGGAGGGTCCCGGCTCAGCCGCTCAGCGCCGGCTCGCAGGCATCCAGGCCCGCGACCACGGACGCCGGCTCGCGCCCATCCAGGCACGCGACGACGGGCTCGGATTCGAGCCTTGCCAGCGTGCGGGCCCGCTGGTGACGCCGCATCAGCTCTAGGTGCTCGCTGCAGGCCGCGGCCAGGTCAGACTCGGGAGCGTCCTCGGCCAGCAGACTCGACTCGAGGTGCGCCCTCAGAACGCGCAGCTCGCGCTCGGTGGCGCGGCGCGCGCGGGTGCGGCGCGAGTCGCGAAAGGCGAAGCGGTCCCACGCCTTGGCGAACGAGATCAGGTTCGTGCGCCCCCCGGCCCGGTGCGCGGCGAGCATCGGGCAGACGCCGTCGCGGTTGGCGTACGCGCCCACGATGATCTCGTTTGTCGCGATCGCCTCGAGCATTGCGACCCGCGTCCGGCGCGGTAGGCACAGCACCGCCACTCGGAGATCATCATTGGTCGATGCGTGCCGGGTTCGCATAGGGTTCGCCGCCTGTCGCGCGCAGCCGCGCCACTGTAGCCGCAGGCGTCGGAGCCGACAAGCGATCTCCTGGTCGCGAAAGGAATGTTGCCCATGAAGCTGGCCGTGAACATCGCCTACTGGATCCCCGGGATGGGGCCCCCGGACCAGCTGCAGGTCGTCCAGGAAGCCGAGCGCCTCGGATATGATTCGGTCTGGACGGCCGAGGCCTACGGCTCTGACGCGGCGACCGTGCTCGCCTGGTTGGCGGCCGCCACGGACACGATCAAGCTGGGATCGGCGATCTTCCAGATGCCGGGTCGCACGCCGGCGATGACCGCGATGACGGCGGCCACGATCGACCAGC
>JBPCQU010000286.1:0-3720 GCA_050997795.1 Solirubrobacteraceae bacterium
GGGGGCCGTCCGTTTCGTCTGCCTCGCCTGCGCGAGCGCCCGCTCAAGCGCGCCGACCGCCTGCCGGGTGTCGCCGAACCGGATCGCGGTCATGCCGACCGCGCGAGCGCGGCGACGTTGGCGGCCAAGTCGTCGAGAAACACGGTCGCGGCGGCGGGGACTGCCCAAGCGCTCGCAGACGATCGCGTAGCTGCGCGGATCGGGCTTGGCGCACCCCTCCTGTGCGAGTACACGATCACATCGCACATGTCCTGAAATCCGTAACGGGCCTGCTCGCGCTCCCGTGCCCCCACGAAGCTGTTGGAGAGGATCCCCGTCCGGGAGCGCGGGCGCAGCGCCGCGAACTAGAAGGCCCCTGAAGAAGTGGTGTCGTGAGGACTTGCGGACCACTGGTGTCGCGGGTGCAGCACCGTGGTCGGGGTCGGTCGTCTGTCCGTTCTCGTTGGTCGGGCGGTCGCGACGGTCCTCGAGCGGCTCGATCCGGCCTTCCCGGGCGGGTTTCGGGTGGTTCTAGCCGGGGGTCACCCGGTCTCGATGGCGAGGTGTCGGTCGATCGGGTTGAGGTTCACCAGCGCGGCGGCCCAGCTCGCTTGTAGCCGGGCTTTGTCGCTGCCGATGTACCGGCTTTTGCGGGCGCCATAGCGGTGCGCGAGCACCCCGAGGAGCCGCTCGATCCTGGGCCGGGTATGCCGTAGGTGAGCGGCGGTGACGGGATCGTTGAGCGCTCGGCGGGCGGCGATCATCAACTCTTCGTGCTCGCCGAGCGCGATCTGCCGGCTCGGTCGGCCCGGGCAGCACTGGTCCTTCAGCGGGCAGCCGCCGCACACCGATCGTGGAAGCCGCGCGGTCCGTACTCCCTTCGGAGAGGTCGTGATCGTCGCGGTGTGCCCGGCCGGGCAGGACACGGTCCCAGCGGCAGGGTCGATCGTGAACTCGCGCTTGCCGACACGATCCTCCACCACGGTGCCTTCCGGGACGGGTGCGAGCACCTCGACGTTGCGCTCCGCGAGCTCTGAGCGCACGACACCGTTGCCATAGGCGGTATCGCCGAGGATCCGATCCGGGCGACGCTCCGGTGGCTGCTGGTCGATCAGGTGCTTGGCCTGCGGGCCGTCTGACTCCCCGCCCGGCGCGACATGCACGGTCATGATCAACGGCTCGCTGCTGTTGCTGACCGCGGCGGACAGCTTGTACCCGTCAAACCGCGTCTGGGAGCTCTTGCGGCCGTGCTGCATCTCCGGGTCGATCGTCGAGATGATCCGACCCGGCCGGGTACCCCTGTGCAAGCGGGGAACGCCGTCGGGATCGACATCGAAGTCCTGCCCGACCAGATCCAGCAACAACTCATACGCCTCCTTGACGGGCTCATCATCCAGCAGCCCCTCGGCCTGCTCAACCGCCTGGAGGGCGCGCTGCGCGTCCTGCGCGACCCGAGTCAGCATCCGCTCCCGCTCAGCTTTCACCCGCCACTGGCAGTCCGGCTTCTCGCCCGGACGCTGATAGTCGAACTCCAACCCGGCCGTCAACGCCTCCCCCGCGTCTGGGTCAAGAGAGACGACCGCGTCGATCAGCTTCCTGACCCCGAACCGGACCAGCCTCACGGTGTCCTGCGTCGCGGCCGCCCCGAGCATCGGCGTCGAATCAACGATCTGCTCCACCCGCCCGTCCAGCAACCCCAGCTCGGCGGCGAGCCGCAGCGTGTTCTCCAACGCCAGCCCTTCCTTCTTATGCAGCAACAACCGGGCGCGGAACTTCGTCAACGACGTCGGATGCCACCCGTGATGATCGACCGCCAACCCGAGCGCGACCTTCCACCGCAGATCCCATCCCACGCACTCCATCGCCTGCTCATCCGACACCCCAGTCCGATGCTGCAACAACAACACCTTCGCCAACAGCGACGGCGGGATCGACGGCCGGCCCATCCGCTCCGCATAGCACTCAACGAAATCTGAATCGCGCACGATCCGATCCCCGTGCTCCGCCAACAACGCGAAGAACGATCCCTCCGGCAACGGCCCCATCACCACCGCCGCGTCGAACAACCCCACCTGAGCAGACCGAGTCTTGAGCATGCCCGAATGGTCATAAACCGTCCGGACAGACCCGACTTTTTCAGTGCTCTTCTAGTAGTACTTTGTTAGTCTGTCAGAGGTGTTATTCGCTGTAGCGCGAATCTTTCCTGCGTCAGTGACACGCGATGCGGGATGGTGCGAATGGCGGTTACGGTGATCGAGCAGGACGCTGGCGCGGGGTCGTTGGCGCCGGCGGTGAAGACGCGGATGGAGGCGTTCGTCGCCTCGGTAGCAAGCGCGGCGATGAACCATCCGGTCCAGCGCGCGAACGCGGAGCGATATGTGCGCGGGTTGTTGGCGGCTGGGACGCGGAAGTCGTTGGAGCCGTTGGTCGAGCGACTTGATGGCGATGGGGACTATCAGAGTCTGCAGCAGTTCCTGGCGGACAGTCCGTGGGATTCGCTGCGGTTGATGCGTGCGGTGGTCGAGCGGGTCGCGCCGGTCGTGGCCGCGGAGGCGTGGGTGCTTGATGACACGGGGTTCCCCAAGGACGGCAAGCGCTCGCCTGGGGTCAAGCGTCAGTACTCCGGGACGCTGGGGAAGATCGGTAACTGTCAGATCGGCGTGTCGCTGCACGCGGTGTCTGAGCGGGCGACGCTGCCGCTGGGTTGGGCGTTGTATCTCCCGCAGGACTGGTGTGATGACCCGGAGCGCCGCCGCAAGGCGAAGATCCCCGAGGAGGTCGTGTTCCAGACCAAGCCGGCGCTCGGGGTCGGGCTGGTGAAGCAGGCCGCGGGTTGGGAGATCGACCTGGCGCCGGTGCTCGGTGACGCCGCATACGGCGAGAACACCGCCCTGCGGGCAGAGTTTGACGCTGGCGGGATTGAGTACGTGCTGTCGATCAACCCCGAGACGACGATCTTCGCGCCGGGTGCGGTGTTCGCGGTTCCCGACCGCAAACCCGGTGCCCGCGGGCGGCGACCGGCCGCGTATCACGCCGACCGCGACCAGGTCTCCGTCGGTGAGTACGCCGCGACGCTCACCGACGACGGCTTCCAGACGGTCACCTTCCGCGGGACCGCCAAGAACCGGGTGTCCTCACGGTTCGCGTTCACACGGATCACCGCCGCGCACCCGGTCACCCGCGACCGCGTCGCGCCCCGCGAGGAATGGCTGATCATCGAGTGGCCCGCAGGCGCCGAGCGCCCCAGCGACTACTGGATCTCCAACCTCCCCGCCCGCACCAAGCCCCAACGCCTCGCCCGCCTCGCCCGGCTGCGATGGATGATCGAGCTGGACTACCGCCAGCTCAAAGGCGAGCTCGGGCTCGATCACTACGAAGGACGCTCCTACCTCGGCTGGTATCACCACACCGGCCTGGTCACCGCCGCGCACGCGTTCCTCACCCTGGAGCGCACCGACCCAAAAGTCCAGCGGCGGGCCTCACGCTCCCCCAGGCGGTCCGCCTATTCATGCCCATCTTCGACTGCTGGACCGGTCACTGTCACACCTGCCAACAGCCGATAGACCTCTCCGATCTACCCCTGCCACACACCACAGAAGAGTAACAAAGTACTACTAGGAGGCTGGTGTTTTTCGGGTGGGTCTGTCCGACCCTCAAGTCATGCTTGAGGGTATGAGCCTTGGACTGACTCCCCGCCAGTCGGATCTGTTCGTGACCACGACGAGCTTTTGCGAGTCGCGG
>JBPCQU010000294.1:0-6360 GCA_050997795.1 Solirubrobacteraceae bacterium
CGTGTCGGCGATCAACCAAGGCACGCTCTGGTCGTCGCCGAGGAAGGGCGGGCGATCGGCTGGTGTCAGCGGTACTTCTGTAGGAACTACGTGGACCACGCTGCCGGGATCGAGGCAGGAGCGGGGGTGTGGGCTTGACTACGCGATCGGCGATCCGGTGAGCGCGGGCCGCGGGGGGTGCGAACGGCGCCGATCGGTGCGCTGGTCGCTTACATCAGACGGCGCATCCACGCGTTGATTTGGAAGCTGATCCGTCGGGCGTTGCCGCTTGAAATCGACGCAGTGAGCGTGAGTTATGCTGGCGAGAGGTGCGGGGCGGTGGAGCGCGGCGGGACGAGACAGCCGAGGAGCAGCATTGCGGTGCCGGCGCGGTGCCCGCCCGGCGGTGCTGATCGCTAGCCCGGCTGTCCGCGGTAGCGCTCCCCAGGGCCTGGCTCTGATAGCGGGTCGCCGCGCCCGGCCGAACACCGCGCCGAGCGCGAGCGCGACCCCGATCGCGTAACGCCCGGTTAGCGCGCGAAACCCGAGCGAGGTGATCCGGCCGGTGGCGCGTGCCGCGAGCGCGGCGGTGGCGAGGAACGCGAGGTCCGCGGTGGTGTCCAGATCTCTGCCGAGCCGCGTGCGGCCGTCGTGTCGGGCCAGCGCACCGTCGAGCCAGTCGGTAGCGCCTGCGAGGGCGATCACGGCGGGCAGCCCGGTTGAGGAGCGCGCGACTGCCGGGACGATCGGAACGAGCCAGAACCGGGCGAGGCTCACCGCATCGGCGGGCGCGAGTTGTGCGCGTGGTTGTCCGTCGCCTCCCTCGGCCATTCCGAGATGCCAGTCGAGCATCTGCCAGGTCGCCAGCCACCAGGCTAGGCCGGGCAGCATGCGAACCTCGACGCCCTTGATGTCGCGGCTGGCGCGGCACGTGAGCAGCCAAGCCAATGCCCCGTACGCCCCCCACCGGCGACTCTGCCGGGCCAGCCCCGGTCGACTCGCGCGGGTAGTGCGCGACCGCGTAAGCGAGCTGCGCAAGAACCCACGCCAAGCGTGCGGACGGTAGCCGCCGCGTCGCAGCTCGGCCAGCGCGTCGGCGGTCCACTGCTCTCCCTCGGTCAAGGGGCGGGGCGAGTAGTGCTGCGCGCTGGAACGCAGGGGCTGGCCACCCGGCTGGATGTCGGTGATCACGGCTGACATTGTGAGGCGCGTAGGCTGTCGGCGTGCGCCGGATCGCCACGCTGCTGCCCGCCCTCGCCTCGGCCGCCGCCGGCGGCTATGTGCTCGTCGTGCGCGGCGCGCTTACGCTCGACCTCCAGCTAGGGCGGCGCGTGCGTCCGCTCGGGCCGATCACCCGCACCATCGCCGCGCCCCGGGAGACCGTCTTTGACGTCATCGCCGACCCGTACCTGGGGCGGACCCCGCACGCGATGCGAGACAAGCTGCACGTGCTCGAACGCGGCAGCGACATGGTGCTCGCCGCCCACTACACGACCGCAGGACGGCTCACAACCACGACGGTCGAAACTATCCGCTTCGAGCGCCCGGAGCGCGTCAGCTTCCGCGTGCTGCGCGGACCCGTTCCTCATGTCGTGGAGACCTACGAGCTGACCGAAACGCAGGATAAGACAGAGCTGACCTACGCGGGCGAGCTCGGCACCGACCTGTGGCGGCTGGGGCAGTGGTGGGGCGACCGCGTCGCGCAACCATGGCAACTCACAGTCGCCCGCTCCCTGGACTCGATCAAAGCCGAAGCGGAAGGCCGCGCCCACGGGCGCTCACGGCGCGAGAAACAAGCTGCCTGGAACGCGACCCAACCCACGCGAGCAAGTGGTATCGCCACGCCGTGAGCACGATCAGCTCGTGATGAGGACCGCGGCAGCGAACGCGAGGTAGCCGCAGATGATCAGTGCGCCGTGGGCTCGCCGCAGCCCGTGACCGGAGTACGCGCTGGCCAGGGTCACGGCGGTCAACGCGACGTACCACGCCGCTGTGAGGGTCGCCTGCGCGGATGGTCGGCCGAGCCCGATGAGAGCTGCGGGGAGCAGCAGGCCGGCGGTGACGTTCAGGGCGTTGCTGTTTAGGGCGATGCTGAGGGTGGCTGCGCCGTGGCCGCGCGCGGCCAGATAGAGAGCGGCGACGGCATTGGGGAGGCTGGTCACGCCGGCCAGGATCAGGGCTCCGATGACGATCTCGGGGACGTGGTGGCGCGCGCCGAGCTTTGACGCGGTCTGCTCCATCGCGATGCTCGCACCGACCACGACGGCCGTCGCGAGCAGAGCGACGACCACGTCGACCGCGACCGCGCGCGGCGGATGGATCGCCGGTCGAAGCTCGGTTTCCTCGTCGGCGACAGCCTTTGAGAGCCACCGTGTCCACGTCCGCGGCAGTCCCAGGTCGGTGAGCCGATCGGGACTCACGCCCGATATGACCAGGTATGGGATCAGCACCGCGCCCGCGGTGAGCAGGCCGACTCCGGGTCCCGGGCCGCCGACCACGACGCTGAAGCAGATCGCGGCGATGAGCATCGCCACGGTGCCTTCGAACACGATCACCCGCCGGTGCAACGGGATCCCACCCGCGACAACCGCCCCAAGGCCAAGCAGCGCGGCGAGGTTGAACACGTTTGACCCGATCACGACCCCGGCCCCGATTCGCGAGTGATGACCCAACAACGCCGTGACCGCGGTCGTGATCTCAGGCGCATCGGCCGCCAAGGCGGCCAGCATGCCCAACAGCGCCTCAGACAGACCGAACCGCGCGCCGACACGCTCGAGCCGCGACACCAGCAGCCAGCTCGTCGCCAGGCTCAGCGCCGCGGCCAGGACGAACAGCACCGCGAGCGCTCCGTCAGACACGACGGTGCACAGAGCGCGGGTGCGGTGCGAACGCCGCTGGCACGCGGCCAACGGGCCTCGGATTGTCGAGCTGGTCTTGGCCCATGTCAGCGACCCGTCAAGGGCACGCCGACCAGCCTTCCCGGCTCTCCAGGAGCCAGTGTATCCGCCGTCAAGCCCACGCCCAATCCGGTTCTACGGCTCCAGCTCGGTATGGTTCATACAAACCGACGCGTCGGTTTATTCTGCATCGTCTGATGGCTCTTGAGAATGCCTAAGCTCCGTCCCGAGACTCGCGTCGAGCGTCGCCAGCTGTTGATCGACGCCGCTTGGCGGTGCGCGGCGGTTCGGGGCTTTCGCGATCTCACTGTCGATGACGTGTGCGCTGAGGCCGGGGTCAGCAAGGGCGCGTTCTACGGTTACTTCGAGCACAAGCAGGATCTGCTGCTGGCGTTGCTGGACGATGACTCGCGGGCGCTTGACGGGGAGCTGGACGCGATCACGGCGTCGAGCTCGTCGGGGGTGCAGCGGGTGCGGCGCTTTGCGCGGGCGATGCTGGCCCGGGGTGATGACTCCGCGCGGGTGCAGGTCCGCGCCGATCTGTGGGCGGGTCTGCTGACCGAGCAGGTGGTGCGCGAGCGTCTCGCGGGGGCTACGCAGCGGCGGCGTGGGCTGGTGCGCGGGTGGATCGACGAGGCGGTCGCCTCGGGTGAGCTGGTCGCGATTCCGGCCAACGCGCTGGCCTCGATCCTGCTCGCGCTCACGGACGGGCTGATGCTGCACGGCGCTCTGGACCCGAGTGGCTTTCGGTGGCAGAACATCCGTCGTGCCATCGACGTGATGCTCGGGGGAATCGCCGCCGGATGAGCATCGGCGAACCGACCCCGCCGGCTTCTAGCCAGGAGCCTGCCGAGGCGAACGACGATCATGTTGGCGACGCGACAGCGCGAGACGGCGGCAGTCGCCCTGACCCGGAGGCGATCCGAACCGACCGTTTGGCGAGGTTCGGGCGGCTGCTGGGGCGCCTCGAGGCGCTGCGTGAGCGTCTATCGCGATCGGCCGCGCGTGGTTCGGGCGGGTTGCTGGCGCTGGCGCTGGTGGTCGGCGCGGGTGCTGGCCTGGGCGCGGTCGCTTTTCGGTACATGATCCTCGGCTTCACCTACCTGTTCACCGGACATCGGGACTACAGCGCCGTGGGGCATGCGAGCAACCCGCAGCTCCCGGGCCTTGGGATCTGGTTTGTGGTGCTGGCCCCCGTGATCGGCGGGTTGATCTACGGTCCGCTCGTCGCCAGGTTCGCCCCGGAGGCGCGGGGGCACGGCGTGCCGGAGGTGATGCTCGCTGTCAACCGCCTCGGCGGTCGGATGCGCCCGCAGGTGCCGATCGTCAAGTCGCTGGCGTCCGCGTTGTGCATCGGGTCGGGCGGGTCGGTCGGGCGCGAGGGACCGATCGTACAGATCGGCTCGGCGTTGGGGTCGGTGATCGGTCAGCTCGTCCGGGTGACCGAATCGCAGCTGCGGCTGCTCGTCGCGTGCGGTGCTGCGGCTGGGATCTCGGCGACCTTCAACGCGCCGATCGCCGGGGTGTTCTTCGCGCTGGAGCTGATCCTGCGCAACTTCGATACCGAGTCGTTCGGGTTCGTGGTGATCAGCTCGGTGACCGCCGACGCGATTGGCCGCGCCGCGTTCGGATCGCACCCGTTCTTGACCCTGCCCGGATTCAACTTCACCTCGCCCCTGGAGCTCGTGCTCTACGCCGGCCTGGGCGTCCTGGCCGTCGGCGTCGGGCTGGCGTTCGTCCGCGTGCTCTACGCCGGTGGGGATCTTGCCGACCGGCTCTGGCGAGGCCCCGCTTGGCTGCGCCCCGCGGCCGGCGGCATCCTGCTCGGTCTGCTGCTGCTCGCGGTCCCCCAGATGTATGGCGTCGGCTACCCCGTCCTGCAGACCGCCGTCGCCGGGCACTACATGATCCTCGTGCTGCTCGGCTTGCTGGCCGCCAAGATCCTCGCGACCAGCCTGACGATGTGGATCGGCGGCTCGGGCGGCGTGTTCGCGCCGTCGCTGTTTATGGGCGCAATGCTCGGCTCGGCCTACGGCACCATCGCGCACCACCTCCTCCCCCATCTCGCCGCCGCCGCCGGTGCCTACGGACTGGTCGGGATGGGCGCCGTATTCGCAGCCGCGGCGCGCGCGCCGATCACCGGCCTGATCATCATCTTCGAGCTGACCGGCGACTACCGCATCATCCTGCCGTTGATGTGCGCGATCGTCGTCGCCACCGCACTCAGCAACAAGATCACCAAGGACACCATCTACACCCTCAAGCTACGCCGCCGCGGGATCGACGTCGACACGCCGAAAACGCCCAGCCGGATGGCGCAGATCACCGTCGCCGAAGCGATGGGCCGAGTCCCCCGGCCGCTGCACCCCGACCAGCCGCTGTCCGAGATCGTCAAGCGGTTCGCGGCCGAGCGAGCCGACTCGCTACCGGTGACCCACCACGATGGGTCGCTGCTCGGCATCATCGCCGCCGTCGACGTGGAACGCGCGATCAGCCACGAGACCGATCAGACCACCCACGCCGCGACCATGGCGCGCGACGTCCCGCGCCTGCACGCATCCGATTCTCTGGAGGACGCCGTTCAGGCGCTCGGCGGCAGCGACGATGAAGGCCTCCCCGTCACCGACGAGCACGACCAGCTGATCGGATGGCTGACACACCGGCGCGTGCTGCGGGCCTACCTGAAGCGAGACAGCAACACCAAACCCACCGCAACCGAGTCTTCGTCCCTGCCCGCGCCATGACCGGTCCGACGCCACCGACGCACCGACGCCAGCCCGGACCGACCCTGGGAAAGCTACTCCGCGCCCCGGCACGCCTCTACGACTGGCACGCCGGCTGGATCCTCGGCCGCCGCTTTTTGCGGCTCACGCACATCGGCCGTCGATCCGGGCGTCACTACCACACCATGCTCGAAGTGATCGGCGAGAACCTGGCAGCCCGCGAGGTGATCGTGATCGCCGGGACGGGGCCCTCAGCCCAGTGGTACCGCAACCTCCTCGCCCACGACGCGATCGAAGTCGCCATCGGCCGCCAGCGCTACACGCCGACCCATCGTCAGCTCAGCGAACCAGAGGCAATCCTCGTTCTGGCCCAATACGAACGCCGCAACCGTCTCATCGCCCCGATCCTCCGGCGAGTTCTCAGCTGGCTCGTCGGCTGGCGCTACGACAGCACCGAACCCGCTCGCCGGCGCCTCGTCAGCGAACTTCCTGTGATCGGCCTACGACCAGCTGACCGCCCCACCAACACGACCGCCAACTAAACCGCAACCCAGCCCGGCCCTCCTACCATCGTGGCGGGCTCTCCGACCAGAACCGCCCCAGCGGGGCGATGAGGATCGCGCAGATGAGTCTCACCACGCTCCTCCCCCGGTAGGCTGAGGGCGTGACTGGCGCGAGCCGAGCCAACGAGGACGGACACGACGCCGGGATTTAATCGCCTCCGCTCTGTCGGCGCGCTGGTCACGGTGGTGCGGCGCAGC
>JBPCQU010000005.1:0-17934 GCA_050997795.1 Solirubrobacteraceae bacterium
ACGCCAAGCGGGGCTGCTGGTGCTGGGCCCGGATCCCCGTCGCACGCCGCGATGGTGGCTCTGGCTCGCCGCCCGCCGCGTGCGCCGGCAGGCCGGGTGTCTGATCTGGATTGCGCCCGATGGCTGACCGGCCGCACACAGCGCCCGCGTACGGCGCTTAGTGGGCGTCGCTCTCGGCCTCGGCGCCGCCCTGTCCTGGGGGTTTGCCGACTACTTCGCGGCGCTCGCGGCGCGGCGCGTCGGCGCGCTGAGGGTCGTGCTCGGCCTTCACTTCGCGGCTCTGATCCCGCTCACGGCGCTGGTGCTCGCGACCGATGCCCTGGCGCGCGTCACCCTCGGTCAAGTGGCGCTGTTCGTGCTCATCGGGGCGGTGGGATGGATGTCATATCTGGCCTTCTACGGCGCGCTCGGGATCGGGCCGATCTCGGTGCTGAGCCCGATCGTCTCCGGCTACGCGGCGGTCACGGTGCTGCTCGCGGTGGCGATCGGAGGCAACCACCTCTCGGTGGTCCAGGCGGCGGCCGTGGGGATCACGATCGCCGGCGCGATGTCCGCCTCGGCGGACGTCCGCGCGATGGCGCGGGCCAAGCTCGAGCGGCGCTCGGCGCTGGGGTTCGTGCTCGCCCTGGCGGCGATGATCCTGCTGGGCGGCTTCGTGTTCGGCGTCTCGTACTTCCGCCAGCGGATCGGCTGGCTCGGGCCGATCTTCCTGGCTCGCGGCTTCGCGGCGGCGTTCGTGCTCGGCCACGTTCTCGTGGACGCAAGGCGCCGGCGACGGGGGATGGCGCGCCGGCCGCCGGCGCGAGGCCGGCGACGGCCACCCGCGCGACCGGATCGCCGAGCCGGGAAGCTGGTCGCGATCATGGCTCTGCTCGCCTTGCTGGACACGGGCGGCTACGTGTGCTTCAACCTCGGTGTGGGGCACGCCCCGACGGCGATCGTCGCGGCGGCTTCGGCGCCCTATGCGGTGGTCCCGATCGTGATGGGGGTCTCGCTGCTGCGCGAGCGCCCGAGCCGGACTCAGTGGCTGGGAATCGGGCTGGTGATCGCCGGCGTGGTCGTGCTGGGAGCCGTGGCCTGAGTCGCTGCGGCCCGGCGGGGATCTGCCGCCTGACGTGCGATTAAGCCACGCGCAGCCGCTGACCGTCGATTCGGACGCCGTACGGGCTCCAGCGCCGGGCGCGGCTCGACGATCCCGGCGCCCGCCAGCTCTAGGTGGCCATGCCGGTGAACTGGCCGCCGGTGATGTTGAGCACCTGGCCGTGGACGTAGTTGGCCCACGGCGAGCACAAGAAGAAGACGCCGCCGGCGGCCTCCTGCGGCGTACCCGGGCGCCCGAGTGGGATCAGCATCGACGCCATCCCGCGCAGCTGGTCAGGGATCCCGAGCTGCACCTTCTCGCCCCCGATCTCCATCGTGTTCGACTGGTCCTTGGAGGCCGTCAGCCGGGTCTCGATGTAGCCGAACGCGACCGCGTTGACGTTGATCTTGAACTGGCCCCATTCCTTGGCCAGCGTCTTGGTCAGCCCGACGACGGCCGATTTCCCGGACGAGTAGTTCGCCTGGCCGGCGTTGCCCATCGTTCCGGATATCGAGGACACGTTGACGATCTTGCGGAATACCTCGCGGCCTTCCTCGCGCTCGCGCTTGGCCGGCTCGCGCATGTGGGGCGCGACCGCGCGGCACATCCGAAACGGCACGATCGAGTGGATGTCGAGCATGCGCTGAAACCACTCGTCGCTCATCTTGTGGATCGGCGCGTCGAGCGTGTAACCGGCATTGTTGACCAGGATGTCGACCTGGCCCCACTCATCGATCACCTTTTCGACCAACTCGTCGCAGACCCCGGGCTTGGTCAGGTCACCGGCGAACACCAGCGTCTCGCCCTCGATCTCGCTCGAAGTCTGCTCGGCCACGTCGCCGTCGAGGTCGTTGATCAGCACCTTCGCGCCCTGCTGCACGAATAGCTCGGCGGTCGCGCGGCCGATCCCGCGCGCCGAGCCGGTCACGATCGCCACCTTGCCGTCGAGGACTGTCATCTGTACCGCCTTTTCTTTGCTTGTGGGGACCGGCGCGGATCATGCCAGCGAATGAGGGTAGGCTGCGCGGCCGATGAGCGAGCGCGAGCACGAGATCGTCGTCTACGGAGCGACCGGGTTCACCGGAGGGCTGACGGCCGAGTACCTGGCTCGCGCCAGCGCGCTCGGTGCCCCGTCGAGCCTTCGCTGGGCGCTCGCAGGACGCAACCGCGCCAAGCTCGAGGCGGTCCGGGCTCGGCTGGCGGCGATCGACCCGGGGCTCGCCGAGCTGCCGCTGCTCGAGGCCGACGCCGGCGATCCCGCCTCAATGCGCGCGCTCGCGCAGTCGGCCAAGGTGGTAATCAGCACCGTCGGGCCGTACATCCACTTTGGAGAACCATTGGTCGCCGCGTGCGCCGCCGCCGGAACCGACTACGTCGACCTGACCGGCGAGCCCGAGTTCGTCGACCGGATGTGGCTGCGTCACCACGCGCAGGCGCAGCGCACCGGGGCTCGGCTGGTGCATTCGTGTGGGTTTGACTCGATCCCGTACGACCTGGGCGTCCTGTACACGGTGACGCAGCTGCCCGAGGGCATGCCGCTTGCAGTGCAGGGCTTCGTCCGCGCCGGGGGCACCTTCTCGGGCGGCACGTTTCACTCTGCGATCAACGTCATGGGCCGTCTGCGGCAGGGAGCGAGAGCGGCGCGCGAGCGTCGCCGCCTGGAGGAGCGCCCGGAGCACCGCCGGGTGCGCGGCGTCGCCGGCCGCCCCCACAACGTCCCGGCTGCCGGCGGCTGGGTGGTTCCGTTTCCGACCATCGATCCCCAGACCGTGCTGCGTTCGGCGCGCGCGCTCGAGCGCTACGGGCCCGACTTCACCTACGAGCACTACTTAGTCGTCAAGCGGCTGCCTGCGGTCGGCGGTCTGGCGGTTGGGGCGGGGGCGTTGATCGCGCTCGCGCAGCTTCCCCCGACGCGGAACCTGCTGCTCAAGATCAAGGACCCGGGGGAGGGGCCGACCCCCGAGCAGCGCGAGAAGGCGTGGTTCCGGGTCCGGTTCGTCGCGCGGACCAGCGGGACCGGCGGGGACGAGCGAATCGTGACCGAGGTCTCGGGCGGCGACCCCGGCTACGGCGAGACCTCGAAGATGCTCTCCGAGGCGGCCCTCTGCCTCGCCCGCGACGAACTGCCTCAGGGGGGCGGCCAGCTCACGCCGGCGGTGGCCATGGGCCAGCCGCTGATCACCCGGCTGCAGGCCGCCGGGATCGAGTTCAAGCGCGTCGAATAGGGTTTTGGGCGTGGCCCTCTCCGCGCAGCAGGCGATCGACGCCGCGAACTCGGTCTTCGGTCGCCACGCGGGCTTCCGGGCGCTGCACGCCAAGGGAACCGTCTGCAGCGGCGTGTTCACGGCCACCGCCGAGGCCTCTGAGCTGACCCGCGCCGCCCACATGCAAGGCCCCGAGGTGCCGGCCACGGTTCGATTCTCCAACGGGTCAGGCGACCCCGAGCAGCCCGACTGGACGCCTGATCCGCGCGGTCTCGCGATCAAGCTCTACCTGTCCGACGGGGCGCGCACCGACATCGTCGCCGTCTCCTCGCCGCTGTTTCCGACCCGAACTCCCGAGGGCTTCATCGAGCTGGTTCAGGCGCAGGGCGCGGGGTCCACGGCCGCGTGGAAGCTACCGCTGTTTCTCCGCAACAACCCCGAGGCGATCCGAGTCCTGCCGGTGGTGGCACCGACGCTGCTGCCGCCGGCCAGCTACGCGACGATCCCCTACTACGGGCTGCACGCGTTCAAGTGGATCGACGCCGCCGGCGGCGAGCGCTTCGTCCGCTACACGCTGCGGCCTGCGGCCCGCGCCGCCAAGCTCGCGCCCTGGGCGGCGCGCCGCCGCAGTGCGGATTATCTCCAGCAGAACATCCGCGAGCGCTTGGGCGCCGACCCGGTCCTGTTCTCGCTCGAGGTCCAGGTAGCCGAGCCGGGCGATCCGGTCGACGACCCGAGTGCCGCGTGGCCCAAGCAGCGTCGCCGCGTGACCGTGGGCACGCTCAGGGTCACAGGGCTCGACACCGAGCGCGAGCAGGGCGACGACGTGCTCGTGTTCGACCCCTCTCGGGTGACCGACGGGATCGAGTGCTCCGACGATCCGGTGCTCGCCTTCCGGCCCGGCGCGTACTCCGAGTCGGTCAAGCGCAGGACCTCGGCCTGATGGCGGTCGGCTGGACAGCCGACCAGATCCCCGATCAGAGCGGTCGGACCGCGGTCGTGACCGGCGCCAACAGCGGCCTCGGGCTGGTCACCGCGCGCGAGCTCGCTCGAGCCGGCGCCAGCGTGGTGCTGGCGTGCCGCAACCTCGACAAGGGCGAGCGGGCGTTGGCGGAGCTCCGCGCCGCACCTCCCGGGGCGCAGGCGCGCGTCGAGGCGCTGGACCTGGCCGATCTGCGCTCGGTGCGCGAGTTCGCTGAGCGCCTCGCCGCCGAGCAGCCGTCGCTCGATCTGCTGATCAACAATGCCGGCGTGATGGCGCCGCCGCGGCGGCTGACCGCCGACGGGTTCGAGAGCCAGCTCGGGACCAACCACCTGGGCCACTTCGCGCTCACGGGTCGACTGCTGGGGCTGCTTTCGGGCGCGTCGGCACCGCGCGTCGTGACCCTGTCGAGCATGGCCCACCGGGTCGGCATGATCAAGTTCGATGACCTCCAGCGCGAGCGCCGCTACAACCGCTGGCTCGCCTACGGGCAGTCGAAGCTCGCCAACCTGATGTTCTGCTTCGAGCTCCAGCGCCGCGCCAGCGCCGCCGGGAGCGCCCTGCGCAGCCTCGCGGCGCACCCCGGCTACGCGGCGACCAACCTCCAGTTCGCCGGCCCGGCCAAGCTCCACGAGAAGGCGTTCATGGCGCTCGCCAACAAGCTCTACGCCCAGAGCGCGGACATGGGGGCGCTCCCACCCCTGTACGCGGCGACCGACCCCGACCTGCCCGGCGGGACGTTTGTCGGCCCCGACGGGATCGGCGAGCAGCGCGGCCACCCGCAGATCGTCACCGCGTCGGGCAAGGCTTACGACGAGGCAGCCTGGCGGCGCCTGTGGGAGGCCTCCGAGGAGCTGACCGGTGTGCGCTTTGCGTTTCCGGCGGTCGCGGCGGCGGGTTGAGCCGCGTGGCGGCCGGTGACGATCACCCCGGTGACCTGCGCGCCGACGGCGCCGCCGCGGGGCGCTCGGGTGACCTGCGGGCCGACGGCGCCGCCGCGCTCGAGTGGGCCGCCTCCTACCTGGAGCGGGTGGCGGAGCTGCCGGTCCTCGCGCAGGTGGCGCCGGGCGAGGTCAGCGCCCGGCTCCCGGACGCGGCGCCCGAGCACGGCGAGCCGTTTGCGGCGGTGCTGCGTGACCTCGACGAGATCCTGCTCCCGGGTGTCACCCACTGGCAGCACCCGCGCTACTTCGCGTACTTCGCAACCAGCGCCTCGGAGCCGGCGATCCTCGCCGAGCTGCTCGCCGCGACGCTGAACTCGGTCTCGATCCTGTGGCGCACGGCGCCCGCCGCGACCGAGCTCGAGGGCGTGGTCCTGCGCTGGACGGCAAAGCTGCTCGGGCTGCCCGACGGCTGGCACGGCCACATCGAGGACAGCGCCTCGACCTCGACGCTGGCCGCGATCATCGCTGCCCGCCAGGCGACCGGCCGGTCGGTCGTGGTGTGCTCAGATCAGGCCCACTCCTCAGTGGCCAAGGCCGCACGGATGCTCGGCCTCGAACTACGTGAGATTGAGTCTGATTCTCATTTTTGTCTTCGAGCCGGAGAGCTCGGTTCGTTGGACGACGTGGCCGCGGTCGTGGCTACGGTCGGCACGACGGCCAGCACGTCGGTGGATCCCGTCCCCGCGATCGCCGACGCCTGCGTGGCGGCCGGCGCCTGGCTGCACGTCGACGCCGCCTATGCGGGAGCGGCCATGGTCTGCCCCGAGCACCGCTGGGCGTTTGCCGGCGTGGAGCGCGCCGATTCGGTGGTCGTCAACGCGCACAAGTGGATGCTGACCCCGATGGACTGCTCGCTGCTATGGACCAGCCGGCCGCAGGAGCTCCGCGCCGCGTTCAGCCTGATCCCCGAGTACCTGCGCACCCCCGACGCCGAGGACGCCCTCTCACTGAGCGAGTATGGCCCCGCGCTGGGTAGACGCTTCAGGGCGCTCAAGCTGTGGGCGGTGCTCCGCTGTCACGGGCGCAGCGGGCTGCAGGCGCACGTCCGCAGCGGGGTCGCGCTCGCGTCGCAGTTCGAGCGCTGGGTTGGGCAGGAACCCGGCTGGGAGCTGTGCGCGCTGCGCCATTTCTCCGTCGTCTGCTTCCGGCGCCAGGGCAGCGACGAGCTCAACCGGAGGTTGCTCGAGCGGGTCAACGCGACAGGGGAGATCTTCATGTCCCATGCCGTGCTGGCGGAGCGCTACGTGCTCCGGCTCGCGGTCGGCCAGATGAGCACCAGCCTCGAGGACGTGCGGCGAGCCTGGGACGTGCTCCGGCGCGAGGCGGCCACGCTCTAAGTCCGACCCGTCCCCGGCGGCCATGCCGGGACAAACGGGACAGAATGTCTCGGATCGATGTTTCGGGCCTTCTTTGATCGGGCAGAGTGGCGCCATGGCGCGATCAAACAAAAAAGCTGAGCCCAAGAGGTTCACCACCGTCGTAAGGGACGCAGTAACTGGTCGCTTCCTGCCCAAGACGGCCGCTAAGCGGCGTCCCAAGACGACGATCACAGACCGGATCCCCCTCGCTCGAGGCTCCAAGCAAAAGAAGAAGTAGCGTTCGCGCAGCTCTGCGCGTGAGACAATATTGGGACAGATGAGACGTATGCTCCTCAGCTGGAGGCGGTCGACGCAAGAGCAAACCAACGAAGCGAGCAAACGGAGGATGCGATGACAGGCGGGGACCGGGAAACGTCAGAATCGAGAGAGGATCGTGCCCCTGAAGGCCCCACCGATCTGAAAGGAGAGGGCTGGGGCGCCGTGCTCAAGCGCACGGTGGCCAAGTTCCGCGAGAACAACCTCACGGTATGGGCGGCGGCGCTGACCTACTACGGGATATTGGCGATCTTCCCCGCCCTGCTGGCGTTGGTCTCGATCCTAGGGGTGATCGGCAAGTCGGCCACGCAGCCGCTGATCAACAACCTCTCGTCGGTCGCGTCCGGTCCGGCCAAGCAGATCATCACCAGCGCAATTCAGAACCTCGAGAGCGGCAGCGGCGCCGCGGGCGTGTTGTTCATTGTCTCCCTGGCCGGCGCGCTGTGGTCGGCCTCGGGCTACGTATCTGCCTTCATGCAGGGCTCCAACGTGATCTACGGCGTGGGCGAAGGGCGTCCGATCTGGAAGACGGCGCCGACGCGGTTTCTGACGACGCTCGTGCTGCTCGTGCTGCTCGCTGTCGCGGCGGTCGGGGTTACGTTTACCGGTGGGCTGGCCACCCAGGCCGGCAAGCTGCTCGGCGTCGGAAGCTCGGCGGTCACGGTCTGGGATATCGCCAAGTGGCCTGTGATCCTGGCGGTGGTGATGACGATGCTCGCGATCCTCTACTGGGCTTCCCCGAACGTCAAGCACCCGCGGTTCCGTTGGATCTCGCCCGGCGCGATCCTCGGCGTCGTGGTGTGGCTGCTCGCTTCGGCTGGCTTCGCGTTCTACGTCGCCAACTTCGCCTCCTACAGCAAGACCTACGGCGCCTTCGGGGGAGTGATCGTGTTCCTCGTCTGGCTGTGGATCTCCAACATTGCCGTCCTGCTCGGCGCCGAGTTCAACGCTGAGCTCGAGCGTGGACGCCAGATCCAGGCCGGGCACCCCGCCGAGCAGGAGCCGTTCCTGGAGCCCCGCGATACCAGCAAGCTGTGAGATCGCGCTTAGGCAATCGCCATTACGACGACCGTGGCGTCGTCTTCGAGGGGCTCTTTCCAGTAGTCGGTGACGGCTTGTTGGATCGCCATGGCGGTGGAGGCGGCGGTCGCGTTGTCGGCGTTGTCGAGCGCGCGTCTGAGGCCGTCGACACCGAACGTTCCCCCCCCTTCCATGTGTCGCTCGGTGGTCCCGTCGGTGAGCAGGACGAGCCGCTCGCCGGCGTTTAGCTGGCGCTTGGTGGCCTTGAAGCTGGGCTCTTTCCTACCGGTGCCGAGGGCAGGGTGGGGAGGGCTCTCGAGCTCGATGAGGTTGCCCTCCACGTCAACGAGATATGCCGGGGGGTGCCCGCAGTTGACCCACGTCAGGGCGGCGGTAGCGGCGCGCCAGCGCGCGACGATCGCGGTCACGTAGAAGTCGGGGTGATCCAGCTTGCGCACCGTCTCGTGCATCAGCGACAGCGCCTGTTCGAGATCGCCCTCGCTGCGTCGCGCGGCGCGCAGAGCGCCGAGTGCGGCAGCCCCGAGGCCGGCGGCCGTGGCCCCCTTGCCGGAGGCGTCGGCGATCGCAAGCCACGCGCCGTCGCGGTTCTCAACGAAGTCAAACCAGTCACCGCCGACCTCGTAGGTCGGGAGCAGCGCGCCCGCCAGCTGGGCTCCGGCGATCCGGGCGATCCGGGGAGGGAAGAGGTTCTGTTGGATCTCGGCGGCGGGGGTGGTGGGCTTGCGCCGCCGGGCGCCCTCGATGAAGTCGGTGTAGTCGTTGGCCAGCTCGAGGGCCGCGGCGCCCTGCCTGGCGATGTCAATCAGTGAGCCGATTGGCGTTCCGATACACAGCAGCAGACCGGTGACCCGCCCCCGTAGCCAGAGCGGCTCGACGATGCAGCCCGGGAGGCGCTGCTGGAGCTGCTCATAGAACGCGGGCAACCCTTCGGGCACGATCTCGGGCCCGAGCGCCGGTGGCGCGTCGATCCGATCAGGGAACTCCTCCGAACCGGCGAGCCGCAGCAGATGCGAGCCGTCGATGTCGACCACGTAAAGCGCCACCGCGACCCCGGCGGCGCGGCGGGCCTCGGCCACCAGCTGATCGGGGACCAGATGCGGTGGGACTTCGTCGAGCACGCGAGTCACCTCGAGCGCGAGCGGTTGCTCACGGCCAAGTTGTCCTGGGGCCTGGAACGGCATCGTCGCGACGCGCCCCGCCATTGGCGAGGGAATGGCTCCGGATGCCTCCCCTGCGCCCGGTTGCCTCTCGTTTAGCGCACGAGCAAGCGCCTGCCGGGTCGGAAAGTGGCGATAGAGCGTCGAGCGTCCCACGCCCGCCGCCGCGGCGATCTCGGCCATGCTGACACCCCGGTCACCGACGAGCGCTCCGGCCGCCGCCAGGATCCGCCCCCGGCTCGCCACCGCGTCGGCCCGCATGAACATTCCAGCGCCATAAGACGCGTGAGCACTGGGGTGATGTGGGTCCGGCTGCGCCATATTCCAGATGGACGGTACCCGGCCCTCCCCACGGGACGGCGGTACGCCGGGGGCCCCTTCGGTCCGTGTCTCTGCTGTGTCCCAGATACTGGGCTCCGAATGGGGGTTTGGTCCTTCCTCAGCCGGGTAGATGTCCTAGGAATGCTCCATGTATGTGGGACCCCTAGTCAAGAGAGGTAGGACGAATGTCGGAGATCAGCGAGGCGTACGACTTTCGCGGGCGCACGGTGCTGGACCAGGAGGGCGAGAAGATCGGCAAAGTCGATGAGCTCTATTACGACGAGCAGGGCGGCCAGCCGGAGTGGGCTTTGGTCAACACCGGGCTGTTTGGCACCAAGAAGACGTTCGTTCCGATCCGGAGCGCAAGCCCGACCGGGGAGGACCTGCAGATCCCGGTGACCAAGGCGCAGGTCAAGGACGCGCCACGGGTCGAGGATGATCAGGAGCTCTCCGAGCAGGAAGAGCGGCGGCTGTTCGAGCACTACGGTGTCCCCTACACGACCGAGGGAACGACGACCGCGAAAGGTTCGCCTCGCGAGCCGGAAAGCTCGTCTCGCGAGCGGGAGGGCTCGTCTCGTGAGCGCGAGGGCTCATCTCGCGAGGGCCAGAGAGGTGAGCACGATGCGATGACTCGCTCCGAGGAGGAGGTGCACGTCGGCACCCGCCAGCGGGAGGCCGGGCGTGCTCGGCTGCGCAAGTACGTCGTCACCGAGCAGGTGCAGAAGACCGTTCCCGTGCGCCGCGAGGAGGTTCGCGTCGAGCGCGAGCCGATCACCGATGAGAACCGTGAGCAGGCGATGTCCGGCTCGGAGATCTCTGAGGGTGAGCACGAGGTCACCCTGCACGAGGAAGAGGCCGTCGTCGAGAAGCGCGCGGTCCCCAAGGAGCGGGTGCGCATGAGCAAGGACACCCACGAGGACGAGCACGAGGTCTCCGAAGAGATCCGCAAGGAGCAGATCGAGGTCGACGACGGCCAGAGGCGCCGCTAGGGCGAGACGGTCGAGGGGGCCGATAACGAGGCCGGCCCTTCCCGCCCGCTAAAGATGATCTATCTCGACGAGGCCTACTGAGAACGTGATGATCGAGGCATTCGACTGGTGTGGCCGTATCGTCTTGGACGCGGAGGGTGAAGAGCTCGGAAAGGTGGATGACATCTACCTCGACCTGATCACCGGGCGTTTCGAGTGGGCGCTGGTATGCAGCGAGCTGTGGGGCGCGCGATCGCATCTGGTTCCGTTGGCGGGGGCGCAGACGAACGGGCAGCGTGTGACCGTCAATGTCTCGATGGAGCAGGCCATAGGCGCGCCGATCTTCGAGCGTGCGAGCAAGCTGTCCCAGGCCGAGGAGCGGCGTCTCTCTGAGCATTACGGCTTGGCCTATGACCCAGACGCGACTGGGGTGCAGCGACGCTGCGTCGGGATGCGGGCCAGGACCGCCGGCCAGGAGCTGAGATGAACGGGGTGATCATCTTGGGCCGCCGTCCTTCGGGGTACTACAGACACGAAACGGCGCTCGCCGGCAACCCCCCGACACCGCTTCATCAGACACTGCTCGGCGGCACTAGCCCAGCAGATAACGAATCAAGCTACTTACCGGAGGTGGGCTGTGACCGATTCTGATCGTCCTGTCGGAGAGCTTTTGAAGGAGCTCTCGGAGCAGACCACGACGCTGGTGCGCCAGGAGCTCGAGCTGGCCAAGCTCGAGTTGACCGAGAAGGGCAAGAAGGCGGGGATCGGCGCCGGGATGTTCGGCGGCGCGGGGATCGTGGGGGTGTTCGCGGTTGGCGCGCTGACGGCGTGCTTCATCCTGGCGCTGGCCACCGCCGTGGCGGGCTGGCTGGCGGCGCTGATCGTCGCCGCGGTCTACGGCGGCGTGGCCGGAGTGCTCGCCCTGACGGGCAAGTCGAAAGTTCAGCAGGCCGTTCCACCCCTACCCGAGCAAGCCACCGAGAGCGTAAAGGAGGACGTGCAATGGACCAAGACCAGAGCAAAGCAGGCCCGGAACTAGCCGACGATCAGGAGCGCACACCCGAGCAGGTTCGCGAGGAGATCGAGCAGACCCGCGCCGACCTGGGCGAGACCGTCGCCTCGCTGGCCGAGAAGACCGACGTCAAGAGCCAGGCCAAGCAGGCGGTCAACGAGGCCAAGCAGACCGTCACGGGCAAAGTCACCGAGGTCAAGCAGACCGTCGTCGGCCGCAAGGACGTGTTGATCTCGTCGGCCCGCGAGGCCACGCCGGAGTCAGCGAGCGACGCCGGCCAGCGGGCGGCGGCAGTGGCAAGGAAGAATCAGCTCCCGTTGGCGGCGTTCGGCGCGTTCGTGCTGGGCGTGCTGATCGGAAAGCGCAGAGTCCGATGAGCCTGGTCTTCAAGCCGATCGGGATCCTCAGCGGCGTGCTGGCCGGACTGGTCGGCAAGAAGATCTTTGAGCTCCTATGGGGCCTGATCGACGACCAGGATCCGCCGCAACCCAAGCATCGCCACATCCAGCTCGCCAAGCTCGCCGCCGCGCTCACCTTGGAGGGCGCGATCTTCCGGGTCGTCCGGGGCTTCGCCGAGCACGGCGCCCGGCAAGGCTTCTCACGACTGACCGGAGAGTGGCCGGGCGAGGAAGCACCCGATCCGAAAGAGGACTCATGACCGCCAGCGATCAGCTCTCCCGCCTCGGGCCCTATCTCGGCCGGCTGCTCGAAGACGAGTACATCCAGGACCAGCTAGGTCAAGCAATAACCGGACTACGGCGCAGTTCCCGTCGAGCCAAAGGCCGCAGCGCCAGCGAGGCGCTGAAGGACCGGCGGCTCAGAAGCCAGCTTCAAGACGCGGTCAATTCGCTGCTCGAGGCGGCCTCAGCCCTCCAGGGCAAGCCCGCCAAGCGCAAGCGGCGCTTACTCCCCGTGCTGCTATTGGCGGCAGCAGGCGTCGCGGCCGCGGCGGCATGGCAGGCCAAGTCTAAAAGCAACAACCAAACCCCCGAAGGAGGATGAGATGGCTGAACCAGTTCCCGCGGGAAGCGATGTCTCGGCCGGCACCTACACCTGCTGCTGCGGCTACGAGCTCGAGGTCGGCTCGACGCAGCACTTGCCGCCCTGTCCGGAGTGCAGCAACGGCAAGTGGAACACGGTGTCCGGGGGCGACAGCGCCGAGGATCCCTATCCAGACCGCTAGCTACTTGAGCTCGGCGGAGGTCTTTCCGAGCAGCAGGCGGGCGATGATCAGCAGCTGGATCTGCTGGGTGCCCTCGAACAGGTCGAGGATCTTCGCGTCCCGGGCCCACTTCTCCAACAGCTCGCCTTCGGCGTAGCCGGTCGCGCCACACAGCGCGACGCAGCGTAGCGCGACGTCGGTGCCCATCCGTCCCGCCTTGGCCTTGGCCATCGAGGCCTGGAGCGAGTTCGGCTTGCGGTTGTCGGCCATCCAGGCGGCCTGCAGCGTCAGCAGCCGCGCGGCCTCCCAGTCGGCCTCCATCGCGATGAACTCCGATGCGGCGGCGCTTTGACGATGACCCGGCCGGTCGTAGTCGATCTCGACCCCGGCCTGCTCGAGGTGCTCGCGGGTCCGCTCGAGGCACGCCCGGGCGACCCCGACCGCCATCCCGGCGACCAGCGGCCGCGTGTTGTCGAACGTCTGCATGACCCCCGCGAAGCCCTTCTTGGCGTCGATCTCGGGGCTGCCGAGCAAGTTCTCCTTTGGCACGCGGCAATCGTGCAGGACGAAGTTCGCCGTGTCCGAGGCGCGGATCCCGAGCTTGTGCTCGAGCCGGTCGAGCTTGAGGCCGGGATTGTCGCGCTCGACCACGAACGACTTGATCGCGGGGCGGCCCTGGGAGCGGTCAAGCGACGCCCAGACGACGATCAACTCGGCCCGATCACCTGAGGTCACGAAGATCTTCTCGCCGTCGAGCACGTACTCGTCGCCGTCCAGGCGCGCGGTGGTGCGGATCGCCGCCGAGTCAGAGCCGGCCTCGGGCTCGGTGATCGCCATCGCCGCCCATTTGCCGCCGAATCGGACCAGCTGCTCGTCGCTGGCCACGGCGGCGATCGCCGCCTGGCCGAGCCCCTGGCGGGGCATCGCGAGCAGCAGGCCGACGTCGCCCCAGCAGAGCTCGATCAACCCCAGCAGGCTCGCCATGTTGCTGCCGTTGCGGTTGCCGTTCTCGCTCCCCGCGCCGGAACCGTTGGAATCGGAGCCGCCCGCTCCGCCGCCGACGGTGCCCGCCCCCGCGCCGCCGAGGGCGCCGCTCTCGTTCACGCCGTCGATCACCGCCGCCAGCATGTCGAGCTCCTTGGGGTAGGTGTGCTCGCCGGTGTCGTACTTACGCGAGTTGGGGCGGAAGATCTCGGTCGCGACCTGGTGGGACTGGGTGACCAGGAAGTCGAATTTCTTGGGTAGCTCGAGGTTGATCATCTTCGTAGCGCCGGCTCTAGACGAGCAGCGCGCCCTCCATCAGCCCGGCGGCGCGCAGGTCCCGGTACCAGCGCTCGACGGGGTGCTCCTTGACGTAGCCGTGGCCGCCCAGCATCTGGACGCCGTCGGAGCCGATTCCCATGCCCCGCTCGGCGCACAGCCGGCGCGCGAGCGTGACCTCGCGCGAGAACTCGATCCCCTGGTCGACGCGCCCGGCGGCGCGATACGTCGTCAGTCGCATCCCCTCGAGCTCGATCGCGATGTCAGCGACCGTGAACGCGACCGCCTGGCGGTTAGAGACCGGCTCGCCGAACGCCTTGCGGTCCTTGACGTAGTCGCGCACGTAGTCGAGCATCGCCTGGCCGGTCCCGACCGCGAGCGCGCACCAGCCGAGCCGGCCGAGCGCGATGCACTCGGCGAACACCGATGGCTCGCCGCCGCCCAGCAGCGCCGTCGCGGGCAGCTGCACGTCCTCGAGGATCAGCCTGCCGGTGGCCGCCGCCCGGACCCCCATCGCCGGATCGGGCTCGACGCTGATCCCGCCCCCGTTGGACTCGACGATGAACAGCGACGGTCCGGCGCCCTGCAGGTCGGCCGCGATCACGAACAGCTCCGCGTCGGCGGCGCGCGGGACGAGCGCCTTGACGCCGCTGAGGAGGTAGCCACCCTTGGAGGGACGCGCTTTGGTCCCAAGCTCGAACGCGTCAAACAGTGGCTGCGGCTCCATCACCGCGAGCGCCGCGGCGGGGACGTTGTCACCGACGAACTCGGGCAGGTAGGTGGCCTGCTGCTGGGCGTCACCCCAGAGGCTGATCGCGGTCGAGACGGCGGCGGGCGCGAGGCATGCCAGCGCGATTCCCATGTCCCCCTGGGCGAGCGCCTCGCTCATCAGGACGGTAGTCGCCGCGGAGCGCTCCTCGACGGCGCCGCCGAGCTCCTCGGGGACGCCGACCATCGTCAGCCCGAGCTCGTTGGCTTGCCAGAGCAGCTCCAGCGGCGCGGCGCAGCTCGCGTCGGACTTGGCTGCGGCGGGGCGCAGCTTGGCGAGCGCGAAATCGCGCACGGATTCGCGCAGCATCCGCTGCTCGTCGGAGGGGTTCAGATCGAACAGGTCAGTCGTACGCGCGCGGGGCTGGCGGGCCGGACGGGAGAGGCGCTGAGCGGCAGCGAACGTGCGGCCCGCTTGGGCGGCGGTGCGGCCGGTCGTCTTGCTGGCCCCGTGCAGCAGGCGCACGGCGGGGTCGCGCAGGCCGAGCCGGTCGATCGCGCTCGAGGACGCGACCCTGTTGAGCGCCCGCAGGCCGACGGCCATGCCGCGCTCGGCGATGTTCTGCTCGGGAGCCATCCCGCATCAGCGTATCACGAGTTGGTGTGACGTCGTTCAGTGTAATGCTGAACGGTCACGTATATCTGAGCCGTTCGCGGAGCGCCGACCCGGCGGGTCGACGCGACGGCTGGGGGCGCGGAATCGCCGGATCCGCGCGAACGCTGCGCACAGCGCGTAGGCGCCGGCCGCCAGCCCGATGATCGCGCTGCTCGGCGGCAGCTCGCTGACCGCGTAGCTGAGCGCCAGGCCACCCCACATCGCGCCGACGGCGAGGGCGCCCGAGAACGCCAGGCCCACGTATGTCCGCGCGGTGAGCGCCCGGGCGGCGCCGGCCGGGGCGGCGATCAGCCCGAGCAGCAGCAGCGCTCCGACGGCCTGTGTGCTCTGGGCCGTCACCACCGCGAGCAGCGCCAGGAAGCCGAGCCCGAGCAGCCGCACCGGCACGCCGCGGAGCACAGCCAGCTCGGGCTCGAGCGTGCTCAGCACCAGGGGCCTGGCGGCGGCCAGCAGAAGCGCGGTGACGGCGAGCGCGACTCCGGCGGCGAGCAGCGAGCCGTTGGCGCTGAGCGAGTAGATCGAGCCAAACAGCGTGTTCGCGGTGGTGATCCCGCTGGTGCCTTGCGGGCTGGTGGCAAGGATCGCCAGCAACAGCGCGCCGACGCCGAGGATCCAGGCGAAAGCGGTCCCGATCACGGCGTCGTCGGCCTGCGCCTTGGGCCCCAGCGCGCCGATCGCGCTGGCCAGCGCGAGCGTCAGCACGAG
Organism: Solirubrobacteraceae bacterium; assembly: GCA_050997795.1. Classification (GTDB taxonomy): domain Bacteria; phylum Actinomycetota; class Thermoleophilia; order Solirubrobacterales; family Solirubrobacteraceae; genus Palsa-465. The sequence continues at coordinate 15,856 of JBPCQU010000005.1, forward strand.
CAGGCCGACGCGCTCGTCGACCCCGATCACGGCCGCCCCGATCGCGCCGACGAAGGCGACGTGGCTGAGCGCATCACCCGCGAACACCTGGCCGCGCAGCACGACGAACCATCCGATCGTCCCGCATGCGAGCGCGATGAAGGTGCCGGCCAGGTATGCGTTGCGGACGAACTCGTGCGCGAACATCAGCGCGCCGCCCTCCGGATCCAGCGCCCGGCCCGCAGCGCCAGGTAGAGGCCGAACGCCAGCGTGGTCACGTAGAAGCCGACGGGGTAGATCGAGAAGTAGGCCAGCCCGAGGCCGAGCCAGACAATCGCCAGCGCGAAGCCGACGCTCAGCACGAGCCCGGCCAGCGGCCGGCTCGTGATCAGCTGCGCGCTCGCGGGGGGCGCCACCAGCAGCGCGAATACGAGCAGCGCTCCGGTGATCTGGCTGGTGGCGGCGATCGCCAGCGCGAGGATCAGCAGGAACGCGGTGTCGATCAGGCCGACGGGGACCCCTCCGGCGTGGGCGACGTCACGATCGACCGTCGCGAACAAGAGCGGCCGGGCGATCAGCGTGAGCGCCGCGATCGCGGCGACCGCGACCGCGAGCAGGACGAGCACCTGGGAGCGGGTGATCCCGAGGAAGGTGCCGAACAGGAGTGAGTCGGGCTCGCCGAGCACCGCGCGGTTCAGCGACAGGAACAGGAATCCGGCCGCGAGGCCGACCGTCTGGACCGTCGCGATCGTCGCCGTCTCTCCGCCCTGCGCCCGCCGTCCCGGCCCGCCGCCGCGACCGATCGCCAGCGCCGCGATCGCGCACGCCAGGTAGTAGCCCAGGGCGGTCGGGAGCCCGGCCAGCGAGGCGCCCGCCGCGCCGGGAAAGGCCATCACCGAGAGCGTGTGGGAGGTGAACGCCTGGCGTCGGAGCACGACGTACCAGCCGACCACCGCGGCGAGCACGGCGACAATCGTGCCGGCCTGCAGCGCGTTGACCATGAACGGGAACGCGACCAGCTCGCGCAGGTCAGTGATCAGGTCTCCGGTCAGGACCGGGGCAGCCGAGGAGCTCATCGATGCTCGTGCCTGCCGCTGTGGTGATGGGGCGCCTCGGGCTCCCCGACCACGACCAGACGGCCATCGCCCGTCCGCAGCACTTCGATCGGCGCCCCGTAGAGAGAGCTCAGCCGCGGCGCCGTGATCACCTCCTCGACCGGGCCGACGAGCGCCCGGCCGTCGGCCAGGTAGACGACCCGGTCCAGGTGCGCAAGCAGCGGGTTGACGTCGTGGGCGACCAGCAGCACCGAGACGTTCTCGGCGCTCGAGACCCGCCGGACGAGCGCCGCGACCGACGCCTGGTTGGCGAGGTCGAGGCTGTCGAGCGGCTCGTCGAGGATCAAGAGCCGCGGTCGGCGCACCAGCGCGGCGGCGATCAAAAGGCGCTGCTGCTCGCCTCCGGAGAGCTCGCCGATCGGACGGGTGGCGTAGCCGCCGGCGCCGACGAGCTCGATCACCTCGCGCACGCGGGTGCGCTCGGCGCGCCTGCGCTCGCGGGCGGGGCCGGTGAGGGCCAGCGGCACGCCCCAGCGCGCCCCGTCGAGCCCGAGCTGGACGAGGTCAACGCCGCGGACTCGGTTCGAGCGGTCAAAGCTCTGGCGCTGTGGCAGGTAGCCGATCCGTGGCCGAGCCTGCTGCGGAGAGGACCCGAGCACGCGGACCGAGCCGACCGAAACGGGAATGAGTCCTAGAATCGTTCTCATCAAGGTCGACTTGCCGGCGCCGTTAGGCCCGAGCACCGCGACGAACTCGCCTTGGAGAATCGTCAGCGACACGTCCTGCAGGATCCGGCGCCCGCCGATCCGCACTTCAGCGGAATCGAGCTGCACCGCTGCCTCGGTGCGCCGCGCCTCGCCTGTAACCGCCGATTCGTTCATCGACCGGTCGCGCGATGAAGCGCTGCCTCGATCCCCCGCAGCTGGCGCACCTGCCACTGCGCGAAGCTGTCGCCGAGGGGGGAGAGCGTCTCGGTGACGGTCGCCACCGGGATCCGGCGCGCGCGGGCGAGGCCGTTCAGCCGCTGGATCTCCGGGGTCACGTT
>JBPCQU010000066.1:0-4818 GCA_050997795.1 Solirubrobacteraceae bacterium
TCCCGAAGCCGAGCGCGTAGGGCGCTCCGGAGCCCGAGATCCCCTTCAGCGCCGAGCCCAGCACCGCGATGCAGAGCTCGATCGCGAGCGCGAGCGCGAACAGCGGGCCGAGCACCTTGAGCGCTCCCGCCCCGATGTTCAGCGGTTCGTCGGCGCCGCCGACATAGGCGACCACGAACACGTACAGGACCATCACCGCGCCGGCGTAGACCACCACCTGCGCCGCCGCCACGAACTCGGCCCGCAAGAGCAGGAACAGCGCCGCCAGCGCGATCAGGTGCACCACCAGTGACAGCACGCTGTAGAAGGGGTTGCGCAGCATCACGACGCCGATCGCGCCCGCCAGCGCGCCGATCGCCGCGATGAAGAACAGGACCGCCGACACCTCGCCCTACTCGCCCTCTGACCGCAGCGGGGTGCGCTCGATCGGCTCGGCCAGCAGCATCTCCTTGGTGAAGATCAGGTCCGACCGGGTGTAGTCCGACAGCTCGTAGTCGTGGCCCATCGTGATCGCGTCAAACGGGCACGCGACCTCGCAGTAGCCGCAGAAGATGCATCGGCTCAAGTTGATCTCATACACGGCGGCGTAGCGCTCGCCGGCCGAGACGCAGTTCTCCGGCGTGCTCTCGTCGGCCACGACACGGATGCAGTCGGCCGGGCACGCGGCCGCGCACAGCGAGCAGCCGACGCACTTCTCCAGGCCCGTGTCCTCGAAGCGGTGCAGCTTGTGGCGGCCGCGAAAACGGGGGTAGACGGGAGTCTTCTCCTCCGGGTACTGGATCGTCGTCGGGCCCTCGACGATCCTGGCGAACGTCGTCTTCATCCCGCGCAGCGTCTCGCCGAACACCCGTTAGGCGCCGCGGACGGGGCCACCGACAGGGGCGCGGATCACCTCGATCACGTCGGCGGCGGGGTCGTAGGGGGGAGTCACAGGCCCGTCCTTTTAGTCGTCCTCACGAGACCACCACGATCGCCGTCACTAGCAGGTTCAGCGTGGCCAGGGGCAGCAGGATCTTCCACCCGAACGACATCAGCTGGTCGTAGCGCAGCCGCGGCAGCGTGGCCCGGATCCAGATGAACAGCGTGATGATCAGCATCATCTTGGCCAGCACCACGAACGGGTCGACCCAGCCCGGGGGACTGATCCCGAACGGCAGCAGCCAGCCGCCCAGGAACATCGTCGTGGCGATCCCGGCGACGACGATCATGTTCGTGTACTCGGCGAACAAGTAGGCCACCCAGCCCGTGCCGCCGTACTCGGTGAAGTAGCCCCCGACGAGCTCGGTCTCGGCCTCGGAGAGGTCAAACGGCGTCCGGTTGGTCTCCGCGAACGACGCCGTCATGAAGACCAAGAAGCCGACGATCTGGGGGATGAAGTACCACATACCCGCCTGCGCGCGGACGATCCCGGTCAGCGACAAAGTCCCCGCCGTGATCAGCACGCCGATCAGCGCCAGCCCCTGCGACACCTCGTAGGAGATCAGCTGGGCGGCGCCGCGCATCGCGCCCAGGAACGAGTACTTCGAGCCCGACGCCCAGCCGCCGAGCATGATCCCGTAGAACGAGATCCCGCCGAAGGCGAACACGTACAGCGGTCCGACCGAGACGTCGATCCCGTACAGCCCCACGCGCTGGCCGAAGACGTGCTGGACGTTTCCGAACGGGATCAGCGCCAGCGACGCGACCGCGGTCAGGATCGCGATCATCGGGGCGAGCCGGAACAGGTAGCCGACCGAGGTGGTGGGGCGAAACGGCTCCTTGGTGGCGAACTTGAGGATCTCGGCCAGGGGCTGCATGAGTCCGTAGGGGCCGACGCGGTTGGGTCCGTAGCGGTTCTGGAAGCGGCCCAGCAGCTTGCGCTCATAGACGATCAGGATCGGCAGGATCGCGAAGATGACGCCGAAGATCACCAGCGCCTTGAGGATCTGCACCCACCACGGCTCGAAGTAGTCCACGAACGCTGGGAGGATCACGTCTCGCCCTCGTCGGAGCTCGAGGGAGGTTGGTCGTTTAAACGAACCATACGCTCGCTTTCTCGACCAGCGTCTGATCTACGCACCTCGATCAGCGGCTCCGTGAAGGCGTTGGCCGAGTCCGTGGCGATCCCCTCGGCGAGGAACGCGCTTCCGGCCGGGACCCCCGAGCGCACGGCGGCGGTCGCACGCAAGCGCGTTCCGTTCTGCGCTGCTTCGACCTCGTCGCCGTCCGCGATCCCGAGCCTCACCGCATCCGCAGGGGAGAGCTCGAGCTGCTGGCCGGTGATCATGAACCGCAACGCCGGGGAGATCTCAACCTCGGGCGAGGCCCAGATCGGCCGGTAGGTGCCCAGCCGAAGCGCTCCGTTGGCCGGCGCCGCGGGCGCTCCGTTGGCCGGCGCCGCCGGCGCTCCGTTGGCCGGCGCCGCGGGAGCGTGGGGGATTTCTCGACCCATAGCCGAGTTATCTCCCAGCCCTCCGCCTTTCAGTGCCGCCGCCTGCTCGCGCTCGGGCCAGCGCACGCCGTGGCCGCCAAGCTCCTCGAGCGTCAACCCCTCGTAGAACGGGACCGCGCTGACGAGCTGAGCGAACACGTCGGCGCTGCGGGCGACCCCGAAATCCAAGCCCGCCCGGCGGGCGATCTCGGCGATCACGGCCCAGGTGGCGCGTACGTCTCCCGGGTGGGCGATCGCGATCCGCAGCCGCTGCAGTCGCCCGTCGGGATGCACGACGGTCCCCTCTTTCTCGGCGTGCGACTCGGCGGGGAAGATCACGTTCGCGTGCTCGCGCAGCCCCTCGGTCAGGACCGACGCGTGGGCGACCACCAGCGAGGCGGCGTGCAGCGCCCGCTCCCACAGGGCGCGATCGGGCTGGTCACGAATGGGGTCGGTCTGCAGCAGGTACAGCGCCGTCAGTTCGCCGTCCGCGGCGGCTTGGGCGATCTCGCTCGCGCCCCGCCCCGTGGCGTCCTCGGCCAGCGCCGCGTAGCCCGGCCCAGCGTCGGGGATCACGCCGGCCTCGCGCAGGCCGCGGCCGTTGGCCCCCGAAGGAATCTCGAGCAGCCCGGCCCCGGCTCGCTCGGCCAGTCCGAGGCGCTCGGCGATCCGCAGCAGCACCGCCGCCGCGTCCGAGCCGATCCGCTGGCTCCAGACGATCACCACGTCCTCGCCGCCGCGCAGCAGGCCGGCGAGCGCGCCCGCTTCGTCGCTGAAGCCATCGGCGCCGCGCAGCGCGCTCTCGAGATCAGCCAGCAGCTGCCCCTCGCCTCCCGGCGCGTGGCGAATGACCTGCCGGGCACCGCTGTCCAGTGCGCTCGGGCGAGCGCTGGCGATCGCGAGCTTGACGCCGTGGCGGCGCACACCCTTACGGATCCGCAGGTCGAGGATCGGCGCGTCATCCAAAGGCTCGCAGCCGACGAGCAGCACGGTGTGGGCGAACTCGAGGTCGGGCACGGCGGCCTGCAGCGCCGGGGCCGACAGCGCCCGCATCAGCGGCGCGGAGACGCCGGCCTGGGAGCGCGAGTCGAGGTCGCCTGACTTGAGCCCCTCGCGCATCAGCCGCTGCAGGAGGAAGCCCTCCTCGTTGGTCACCTGGCCACCGGCCAGCGCGCCGACGCGGCCCTGATGGCGGGCCAGCCCGGCGGCGGTCTCGAGCGCGCGCTCCCACGACACCGGGATGAGCGAGCCGCCGTCGCGCACCATCGGCTTGGTGATCCGCTCGTCGACGTGGATCGCCTGGTAAGCGAAGCGTCCCTTGTCGCACAGCCAACCGTCGTCGACCCCCTCGTGGTCGCGCGCGAGCACCCGCATCACGTGCTCGTCACGCACGGTGAAGGTGACGTTGCACTGCGCCGGGCACAGCGTGCAGACGCCACCGCCGTCCTCGATCTCCCACGGGCGGGCGCGGAAGCGGTACGGCTGCGAGGTCAGTGCGCCCACGGGACAGAGCTCGACGATGTTGCCGCTGAACGGGGCCACGTATGGATGCCCGTCGTGGGTGGCGACGAACGTGTGCGCGCCGCGCTCGGCGAAGATCAGCTGGTAGTCCTCGGCGATCTCCTGCGAGAAGCGCACGCAGCGGTAGCAGAGGATGCAGCGCTCGCGGTCGATCGCCACCAGCGGCGAGAGCGCGAGCGGCTTTTGGAAGTGGCGCTTGGGTTCGATCATCCGCGAGCGCCCCAGACCCCATCCGAAGGTGATGTCCTGAAGCGGACATTCGCCACCCTTGTCGCAAACCGGGCAGTCGAGCGGGTGGTTGATGAGCAGGAACTCGACCATCGCGTTCTGCGCGTGGCGGACGCGCTCGGTCTGGGTGTGGACGACCATCCCGTCCTTGACCGGGGTCGAGCACGAGGTCTGGAGTTTGGGGATCCCCTCGATCTCCACCAGGCACATCCGGCACGCGCCGACCGGGTTGCCGAGCTTGGGCTCGTAGCAGAAGTACGGGATCTCGACGTCGCCCCGCTTGGCGGCGTCGACCAGCATCGCGCCTTCGATCGCCTGCACCTCCCGGCCGTCGATCGTCAGCTGGATCGTCTTCTGCTGTGGACGTGGCATTCGTGAGCGTCAGATAACGGGGATCGGGCCTGCGTGTTCGTCGGCGACTCGGGCACCGCCGGCGAAGCCGGTGGTCGCGACCACGTCATGCACCGCCGCGCCATCAGCTCGCTCGCGGGCGGCCTCGATCTCGGCCTCCAGCTCGGGGCGAAACTTCTCGACCATCGAGCCGATCGGCATCGCCATCGCGTCGCCGAGCACGCACAGGCAGTTGCCGATGATCTGCTCCTGCACCGAGGCCATGATGTCGAGATCCATCGGCGTCGCCTCGCCGCTCTGTATCCGCT
>JBPCQU010000082.1:0-5250 GCA_050997795.1 Solirubrobacteraceae bacterium
AGGCTCTCGACGCCCCGCTCAACCATCGGGATCTCTCCCTCAAGCCGGGGCCTGCTACCGGGCGCTCCGGCGCTTACCCGGACCGGACTCTCACCGGCTGGCCTGACGCAGCTTTCAAGGCGCACCACCCAGAGAGCCTAACCCGGATGCCCGCTGGTGGGACGGTATACGGGCTTCTGGTGTGGTTGGGGCTCGAGCTGGGGATCGCCCCGTCCTGGGTCTCAGCCAGGCCAAGCGCGCGACCGGTCGACCGCGTGGCACTCGCCGCCGATCACCTGCTTTACGGCCTGGTCCTCACAGCCACACGTCCGACTGCACGAGCCTAGCGCGAGGCCGCGCGGACGGGAGCGGAGCACCGGCTCGCGTAGGCTGGTGGCGTGATGAACGCGGACGCCGATCTTGGCCTGCTCCGCGCGTACGAGCCCGTGGTCCGCTACACGAAGGGCGAGCTCTTCCTGCCCACGGCGGTCGGGCCCTACGTAGCCCACTGCAGCCTGTGGGCCGGCGAGGCCGACGGCGGCGACCCGGCCTGCCTGGTGTCCGCCGGAACTCTGAGCCTGGAACGCCTGTGCGAGGTGGGCGCCGCCCATTCAGACCAAGCGCTCTCGCTACGCTTCGTCTCAGAGCCCCTCGGTCGCGTCGAGTATCGGCGCTGGCGGCGCGCCCCGCGCGACCGGCTTAGCGCGACCGCGCGCTTCACCACCACCGGAATCTTCGGGCGGCTGATCGACGCCGGCTTTCGGGGCTCGCTGCTCCTCCGCGGCAAGGTGGCCGCCGGGCTCGCCGCGGCCGCGGAGGTCTCCTACCGCGAGCAGCTCGAAACCGATCGGTACACCTACTACGGGCGCGTGGTCCGCGACGGCGGCTACGTGTGCCTTCAGTACTGGTTCTTCTACGCCATGAACGACTGGCGCTCGACGTTCAGCGGAGTCAACGACCACGAGGCGGACTGGGAGCTGGTCACGGTCTACCTCGCCGACCGCGCGGACGGCCCGCCAGAGCCGGCGTGGGTGGCTTTCTCGTCGCACGACCACCACGGTGACTACCTGCGCCGCCGATGGGATGACCCCGACCTGCGCCGGCACGGTGACCACGCGGTCGTGTTCGCGGGAGCCGGCTCGCACTCTGGCGCGTTCGTCCCCGGCGACTACGTGATCTCGGTTGATCCGCCGTCGCTGCGCAAGGTGATCGCGCTCGGCCGCCGGCTGCAGCGCCTCCTGGCTCCCTGGCGCGACGAGACGCGGATCGCGGCCGGCTTCGGGATCCCGTTCGTCGACTACGCGCGCGGCGACGGCGTGGCCATCGGGCCAGGACACGACGCTGCCTGGAGCGCGACGGTGATCGACGACGAGACGCCCTGGGTGCGCGACTACCGAGGGCTCTGGGGGCTCGACACCGAGGATCCGTTCGGGGGCGAGCGGGCCCCGTCGGGTCCGCGCTACGAGCGCGACGGATCGGTCCGCCAGGCCTGGGCCAACCCGCTCGGGTGGGCCGGCCTGCTCAAGGAGCCGCCCCACGACGACGAGGTCGCCGAGCTGCTCGCCGCGCGCGTCGGAGAGCTCGAGCGGGACCTGACCGAGCTCGACCAGACGATCGCCGCACAACGCGCCGCTCTGCGCGGCCTCCGCGTCCAGGTCCGCTCGCTGCAGGCCCACGACTACGCTCGAGCGCTCGCCGAAAGTCGCCTCGGCGAGACCGCCGAGCGCGAAGGCACGCTCAATCAGACGCTCGCCGCGCGTACGCGCGTGGCCGAGGAGCGCCGCACCCACCTGGCGACACTGAGTCGGCCGATCGCGCCCGAGCCACCGCAGGCCCACATCAGCGCAGCGCAAGCGCCGCGCTCTGAAGATCAGCAGCGGCGCACCCGCTTCCTCCGGGCGTGGGCGGTCGTCAGCACGCCGTTGCTGCTGGTGGCGGTGATCGTGATCCTGATCGCCCGGCCGCTAGCCTGGATTACGACGATCGTCGTGCTGGCCGGCGTGTTCATCGGCGTGGAGGCGATCGCCCGCCGGCGGTTTCTCTCCTTCTTAGCCAGCACCGCCGTGCTCGCCGCCATGATCGTGCTGGCCGCGGCCTTCGTCCTCCTGTTGCGGGATCACTGGCGGATCGCGCTGTCGGTGATTCTCGGCGCAGCCGCGTGCGCGCTGTTGTTCGGGAACCTCGGTGACCTGCGCCACAGCTGGCGGCGGGGCCCAGCTCCGGACGACAAAGCGCAGCAGTAGCACCGGGCCGCGGGGAGCAAGCCAGGACCGAACCGCGCGGAGGGACCATCCCCCCGCGCGGCACGGCCGGTCTGTCAACCGGTTAGCACGGCGCCGACTTCGAAACCGTATCGGTCTCCTTGGCCGTACCCGCCGGGGGCAGGTTGGACGTGAACGTCACCGAGTAAGGACGCTTCTTGCCCTGGCAGCCCACCGACGCAATCGGCGCCACGGTCTTGCCCTTGACCTTCTTGGAGGTGCTGAAGAACTTCAGGTGCTCGTTTATGAGCGACCCGGCCAGTCCCGGGACCGGGAAGTCGATGTAGCTCGGAATCGGGACGTCGGTCACCGTGTACTTGCCCTGCTGCTTGTAGGTGGCCGGATAGGGCCCGGTCGAACCGGTGTGCAGGGCGCCCCCGAGGCACTGGTGCGTCGGCGTGTCGACGAAGAAGAACGTCAGCTTGCCCTGGCCGCTGTTCCACACGTCGAGCTGGGGGTCGCACGTAGCTACACCGGGAGCTGAGCTGCTGAAGTTCGTCGCGGACCCGAGCAGAGCCTTGATGGCGCCGGTGGCGACCTCGGAGCCCTTCGGGCAGACATTGTCGTTCTTGGCCGCGGCGATCCTGCTCAGGCTGCAGGTCGGGAAGTCCTTGCCGTCCAATTTGATCCCGTACATCTTGGTCTTGATGTCGAGCAGCACCGCACTGCGGTTGCCGTTGGTCCCGCTGGCCGCGAGGTCGAGGGTGAAGCCGATCGGCACCGGCTTCTTGGCTGTCCCGGCCTTCTTGGACGTGAAGCCGACATTCGCCTGATAGGTGTTGATCGCCGCGTACGCTGACGCGGCGGCCACGAGCACGCCCAGTGCCGTGGTGATGAGCACTATCCGTCGCAATGAGTCCTCCTTGTTTATGGATGATTGATCTTCGGTCATGAGCGGTGCCGGCTGTCGGTCGGCGGTGCTCACGGAAGCGGTTGGAGTTGTGGGAAGGCCTGGTCTTGGCCGGTCGTCTGAGGCCCCAGCGGACTCTGTCCCTTGCAGGGTGGACCGGAGGGATCAGACGTGTAGTAGTACTGCTGCAGAAGTTGCGCAAGGGTTAACACGGTGCCGGTGACCGAAGTTGTGGTGGTCGAGAGCGACGGGCCGAAAGCCGGCAGTGGATGGCTCGTGCACAGGTAGCTGCCGAACACCGGCAGCGCTTGCAGGAGCTTGGCGTAGCCGCCCGGCTCCAGATACGGATTGCTACGGTTGCTCGAGGGCCGCGAGGGATAACGAGTGAGCAGCTCGGGGTTGATCGGGTTGGAGATCCGCACGTAGTGCAGGTTGCCTCCGTAGGCCGAGCCGAGGGTGCCCTGGGTCGTCGCGGTGCTGTTGGCAAAGAAGGCCGCGATCTCGTGCCGGTAGGCGTTGATGTAGTCGATCACCGGCACGAGGTTGCCCAGGTAGGGCTTGAGCCTGGCCAGGAAGGGCACGCTGTCGTCGAAAAACCGCTCCAGGGCCGGGAAGCCGGCCGCGGAGGCGCGGGTGAGCGGGGCGATGTAGGTCATCAAGTCGCGCAGCTCGGGGGCGAGCACGGTCAGCGACCGAAGCGTCGGGGTCAGCTGAACGGCCGCGGGCCGGAGCTCGTCGATCAGCGGCTTGGTCGTCCGGGCAAAGCGCGCAACGCGGTCGATCGTCGAGCGCGTCTGCGCCAGGAACGGCGGGAACGCCCTGACCGTCGCCGCCAGGGCGACGTCCCGGGCCGCGGTGGCGGCAAACAGCGAGTTGCTGTTGCGCACGAAGCCCTGCACCGCGGCAGGAGAACGGCCCAGGGCTGAGAACACTTGGCCACCGTCACGCAGCAGCGCGCTCGTCGCCGCCCCCTGGCGGTGCAGGACCGCGAGCACCGAGTCGACGTTGGTGGCGAACGGATACAGGTCGGCCAGCGCGGTGTTGAACTGCTCGCCGCGGTTGGTGAGGGCGACCGCACCCTGCTGCATCCAGGTCTGAAACGCGCGGCGTGTCGTGGGGTCAAAGGCCGAGAAGATCTGGTCCAGCTGCACCGTCGGCGCCACCTGAGCCCGGGGCAGGGTTCCGCCGTCGGGCAGCTTCGGCCCCGTCGGGGAGCCGGGGGAGAGCTCTATGTACGTCTCTCCCAGGAGCGTCTTGGCGCGCAAGATCGCCCGCGTGTCGGCTGGACGGGGCGCGAACTGCCGGTCGATCTCGATCACCGCCCGCTCCAGACCGGTGCGAGGATCGAGCGCGACGCTGGCCACCTGCCCCACGCGAACGCCCGAGATCTCCACCTGCTCGTTTGTGGCCAGCTCCACCGCCTGGTCGAACTCGACGCTGAACCGGTAGCCCCGGGGGGCGAACGGCAGCGAGCCGCCGAACGAGATCCACAGAAAGATCAGCAGCCCGATGCACGAGGCGGTGAAGGCAGCCATCGTGAGGATGGCGGGGGTGCTTGGTCGCTGCTTGTTCATGGGCTACTCGGACACGCGTCTTGGGTGATCCCGCCCACCGACGAGGAGGTGACTCCGGGGAGCTGCGAGACCGCCGGCGCGTTGAGGAGATCGAGGATCACGCCGAGCGGCTGGTTGTTGGGCTGCAGCGATTCCTCGTAGAACTTGAGCTCCGCGCAGGTGCCCATGAACAGTCCCTGGAGGACCGGACCGTTGGCGTCCTGCGCGTCGACCAGGCTGTTGGCGATGTGCGCGAGCCACGAGCCCCAGAACAGGTATCCCGGCTGCCCGCCGCGCGGCTGGTAGGCGAGCGTGTTGAACAGCGCGTTCAGCACTCCGATCGAGCGCGACAGCGCGGGAATCGTGTGCGCGAGCCGCGCCGAGGCGGGGGCGAGCGTGCGCGCGACGGGTTGCACCGCGAGCGCGAACGGGCGCAGCTGGCGGGCGATCACCGGCGTGGTGTCGCGAAACAGCGGGCGTGAGGCCCGCAGCGCCGGCCCCAGGTTGCGGGCGAACGGCAGCAGGGCCGGCAGCGTGGCCGCGCTCGCGCTCGAAAACGCCCTGACCTTGCCGAACGTCTGGATGGTCTGCCGCAGGGTCCCGGGGA
>JBPCQU010000209.1:0-19334 GCA_050997795.1 Solirubrobacteraceae bacterium
TGACCGAGGAGTTCTTTCGCGCGCTGGCGGGCAACGCCAAGCTCACCCTCCACGTCACGGTGCAGCGGGGAACGAACGCCCACCATGTGATCGAGGCGGCGTTCAAAGCCGTGGCGCGGGCGTTGCGGGGCGCGGCCGCGCTCGACCCGACCGAGAAGGGCGTGCCGAGCACGAAGGGGACGCTCTCGTGAGCGGCGCCCCGACGATCGCCGTCATCGACTACGGGATGGGCAATCAGCGCTCGGTGCAGAAGGCGCTGCAGCGGGTCGGCGCGCAGGCCGAGATCACGAGCGATCGCGAGCGACTCCGGGCTGCGGACGGGCTCGTGCTCCCGGGCGTAGGCGCGTTTCCGCTCGCGATGCGGAATTTGGACGAGCTCGGTCTCGTGGATCAGATCCGTGCCGCCGCGGCGGCGGGCAAGCCGCTGCTCGGGATCTGCCTCGGGATGCAGCTCCTGTTTGACGGCTCCGAGGAGTTCGAGCCGACCCCAGGGCTCGGGTTGATCGCCGGAGCGGTCACGCCCCTGCGCACGGGCGGCCTGCGGGTCCCGCACATCGGCTGGAACGAGGTGGAGCTCGAGCGGCGCTCGCCGCTGACTGACGGGCTGCCCGGAGGGGGATGCGCCTTCTACCACGTGCACTCGCTCGCGGCTCGTCCCAGCGATCCTGATGACGTGGCCGGCTGCACGACCTATGGCGAGCGCTTCGCGACGATCGTCGCCCGCGCCTCGGTGTTCGGCGTCCAGTTCCACCCCGAGAAGTCGTCCGCGAACGGCCTGCGGATGCTCCAGAGCTTCGTCGGCTTGTGCCGGACCGCCGGCGTGCTCGCTGTGCCGGTGCCGCCGGTGCCGTCGCTGCGCGAATGATCCTGCTACCGGCGATCGACATCCTCGATGGCCAGGCAGTGAGGCTGGTCCGCGGCGACTTCGAGCAGCGCACCGTGTACGATGCCGACCCACTCGATGCGGCCCGGCGCTGGGTGCAGGCCGGGGCCCGCGCGTTGCACATCGTCGACCTCGACGGCGCCCGCGGCGGCGTGCCGGTCAACGTCGCGCACGTGCGGCGCATCGCTGAGGCGGTCCCGGTCCCGGTACAGGCCGGCGGCGGGCTGCGCAGCGCGGCCTCGGTCAGGACGGTGCTCGACGCCGGCGCCGATCGGGTGGTGCTCGGCACCGCGGCCCTGCGAGATCCGGACTTCCTCGACGAGGCGGTCACCGAGCACGGCGACCGCGTCGTGGTCTCGGTCGACGCCCGCGGCGGACGGCTCGCGGCATCGGGCTGGACCGAGCAGACCGAGATCGCCGTCGAGCCGGTGCTCGACAGCCTGCACCGGCGTGGCGTCTCGAGCTTTGTCTACTCGAGCATCGAGCGAGACGGCATGCTGAGCGGCCCCGATCTCGACGAAGTGGCGCGGGTCGCGAAAGTGCTGCGGGGAACGTTCGTCTATTCGGGTGGCATCTCGTCCGTCGACGATCTCAGCGCGTTGGCCGGGCTCGGCCTGGCCAATCTCAGCGGAGTGATCGTCGGCAAGGCGCTGTATGAGGGGCGATTCGGCGTCGCGGCGGCGCAGGCCGCGCTCTCGGGCTGATGCACTACAAGCGCGTGATCCCGTGCCTCGACGTCGATCGCGGACGGGTGGTCAAGGGCGTGGGGTTCCTCGACCTCCGCGACGCAGGCGATCCGGTCGAGCTCGCCGCGCGCTACGACGCCGCCGGTGCCGACGAGCTCGTGCTGCTCGACATAACCGCCACTTCCGACCAGCGCGACACGGTCGTGCAGCTGGCCCGTCGCGCCGCCGACGAGGTGTTCATCCCGTTCACGATCGGGGGCGGCATCCGCTCGGTCGCCGACGCCCAGGCGGTGCTCGACGCCGGCGCCGACAAGGTCTCGATCAACTCGGCGGCGCTCGCCCGGCCCGAGCTGATAGACGAGCTCGCGGGGACGTTCGGGGCTCAGTGCGTGGTGCTCGCGATCGACGCCAAATGTGATCCCACCCAGCCCGAATCGGATCCCGCGCGACTGGGTTGGGAGGCCTACGTAGCGGGGGGGCGAACCGCGACCGGCCGCGACGCCGTGGCCTGGGCCCGCGAGGGAACCGGGCGCGGGGCGGGGGAGATCCTGCTCACGAGCATGGACCGCGACGGCACCAACGCGGGCTATGACCTGGCGCTGACCGCGGCCGTGGCGGGCGCGGTCAGCGTGCCCGTGATCGCCTCAGGCGGGGCGGGCACCCTCGAGCATCTGGCGCAGGCGATTCGGGCCGGGGCGGACGCGGTCCTGTGCGCGTCGATCTTCCACTACGGCCGCCACACCGTGGCCGAGGCCAAGCGTGAGCTGGCCCGCGCCGGCATAGCGATTCGGCCAGTCAGCTAGCGGTGACCGTGCCGCTTACGCGGCTGCGGCACGACCCGGTCGCGCTAAGCGGCCTCTTCGACGTATCCGGCTGCGGCGCACGTATCGCAGTACGCGGCGGGCGGGACGCGGGGCTCGTAGCAGCCGGGACGGCAGCAGGTGGAGGACCGCTTGGGCCGGCCCCGGCCGATGCGGGCGGCGGCGGCATCCTTGAGCTCCTCGCGCATGCGATCGAGCTCTGCGGCGTGCTCCGCGCAGAACCGACGGCCCTTCTCGACCGGACGCTGACAGTGACTTCCGCTACGACAACGCATAGACCAGTTATGATAGCAAGCCGCCCGGAAGCTTTGGTCCGTGGGCGATGGCTTGCGTCCAGCGCGCGCGGTCTTAGCGGGCCCGCCTGTGAACGGCCGCGCGCCGGTGGGGTGCCCGCCCGTGGGATGCGTGCCCGCGGGTCGCGCGCCGCCGCCTTGCCTTCCTTGACCGGTGCCGTGACCTGTGTCGAGCGGTGTTTCTGGTTATCCGGCGGCCCGGCAGCAGCTGGTAGATCTGGTTGTAGCCGTCCAGGTAGATCGCCGTGTAATCGGCGATCACGGGTGTAAAGGCGCCTTGGGGGAACGAGAAGACCTGGCGGCCGGTGGCGGTGTCGAGCCCCGCCGTGGTCTTGGAGCCGAGGTCGGAGTAGTAGAGCACGCTGCCGATCACGGTCGAGGAGCCGGAGATCTTGCCGCCCGCCGGGTGGCGCCATCTGATCGCGCCGGAGCGGGCGTTGAACGCGTACATGTTGCCGTCGTAGGAGCCCACGTAGACCGTCGGGCCAAGGCCCGGTGGACTCGCGACCGACGGCGATGCGTACACGTAGGCGCCGGTCCCCGTGGCCCAGGCGAGCGCTCCCGTGCGGGCGCCGAACGAGTAGACGCGTCCGTCGGTGTTGCCCATGTAGACGCGCCCGAAGGCGACCGCGGGGCTCGAATAGAACTGGCCCGAGCCGAAGCCGAAGCGCGCGCCGTCAGTCCCGACCGCCCAGACTTCGCGTCCGCTGGACGCCCCGACCGCGTAGGCGCGACCGGCGTAGTCGCCGAAGTAGAGGACGCCGTCGACGAGTGCCGGGCCCCCCTTGATCGCGCCGCTGGCGTGGTAGGTCCAATCGACGTGGCCGTCGCTCAGGCGCAGCGCCCACAGGGTCCCTCCCTGGTCACCGAAGTAGACGGTATGCCGGTCGACGATCGGCGAGGACTCGCTGCCGGCCGGGATCGGGTGCGACCAGACGATCCGGCCGCTCTTGATCGACAGCGCGACGAATCGACCGCCGCCCGGCGAGCGGCCATGGATCGAGAGCACGGGCAGCAGCACCAGGCCGTCCCGGCCGGCCACGGCCGGCGAGGAGGCCGCGAGCGTACCGAGCTTGTGTTGCCAGAGCTCGCGTCCGCTGCGCGTGCTGACCGCCCTGGCCACCCCGTCGTCACCGAGCAGGTACAGGTCCTCGTGATAGATGACGGGTGGAAATTCGAGCAGCGCGCCCTCGTTGAAGACCCAGCCCACGTGCAGCGGCGGACGGAGCTTGCTCGTCGCCGCAAAGAAGCGCGTGCGTCCGGCGTCGTATCCGTACCACGGCCACTGGAAGTTGTCGACCACGCGGGGGCGCCGGCGCGGTGGGGCAACGGCGGACGTGGTCGTTCGCGTGAACTGGACGTTGGGGTGCGAGACATTGCCGGGCGCGTGCAGCACGATGAACGCCGCCGCGCCACCCAATGCCACCACGACGACCGCCACCGCCACGAGCCCGCGCCGCAGCAGCCGCCGCGAAACCGGACTCGGCATGGCGCGCATGGTAGACGCAAGCCTCGCGCCGGCACGCCGCCCGGCGCGCGATCATGGGACCTGTGGTCGATCAGGATCCATCTCGCCTGCTCGAGCGATTCGCGGCGCTGGCGGCCGCCCGACCTCTGCACGAGCGCCTCGCGCCCGCAGCACGCGACGTGTACCTGGTTGGCGGTGCCGTCCGCGACCTGATGCTCGGCTCCGAGCCACGCGAGCTGGATCTCGTCGTCGAGGGGGATGTGGAAGAGCTCATCGAGGAGCTGGGGCCGGCGCGCCGGCTCCACGGCCGGTTTGGCACCGCGACGGTGCAGGTGAACGGCTTCACCTACGACCTGGCCCGGGCTCGCCGTGAGAGCTACTCGCACCCCGGGGCCCTCCCGACCGTTGCGCCCGCCAGCCTCGTGGAGGATCTGGGCCGGCGTGACTTCACCGTCAACGCGATCTCGCTCGCCGTGCTCGGGCCTCGCCGCGGCTGGCTGGCGGCCTACAGCCCGGGCCTGGATGACCTGCGCGCCGGCACCATGCGCGTCCTGCACGACGCCAGCTTCCGCGACGATCCGACCCGGCTGCTGCGCCTGGCGCGGTACGCGAGCCGGCTGCAGTTCGCGATCGAGCCGCACACTCGCGCGCTGGCGCAGGCAGCGGTGGGGGGCGGCGCGCTGGAGACAGTGAGCGGCCCGCGGCTCGGAGCAGAGCTGCGGCTGCTGGCGGTCGAGCCGGATCCGGTCGCGGCGCTGGGCGCCCTGGGCGAGCTCGGTGTCGACTCGGCGTTGGCGCCCTGGTTCGGCCTTCGTGATCCGGCACTCGCGCGCCGGGCGCTGGCGCTGCTTCCGCCCGACGGAGATCGAGCGGCGCTGGCGATCGCCGCCGCGTCGAGCGACGCCGGGCCCGCCGAGCTGGCCCGGCTGCTCGAGCGGCTGGCCTTCGAGGCCTCGCAGCGAGACGCGATCCTCGCCTCCGCCGGCGGCGCAGCGAGCCTCGCGGCCTCGCTGCAAACCGTAGCGCTGCCTTCGCAGATCTCAGCGGCGGTCGGCCGATCGGCTCTCGAGGCGGTCGCGCTGGCCGGCGCGCTCGGCCCGGCGGAGGCGGCTCGCCGCTGGCTACAGGAGCTGCGCTTCGTACGCCTGGATATCGACGGGGCCGACATCCTCGCGGCGGGGGTCGCGGCCGGTCCGGCGGTCGGCGCCGGGTTGCGCGCCGCGCTCGCCGCGAAGCTCGACGGCCGTGCGCTCGGCCGGGAGGCCGAGCTCGCCGAGGCGCTCAGAGCCGCGGCGACCGGCCGATAGCCTGACAGCCGATGGCGCCGATCGAGCATTACTACACCCTGGGCGAGCAGTTCACGATCGACTTACCCGGAGCGCGCGTGGTGTTCACGACGCGTGGGGGCGGGTTCTCCCGAGGCCCTTATCAGAGCCTCAACCTGGGCCGGCTCACCGGCGACGATCCGGACGCCGTGCAGCGCAACCGCGATGCGCTCGAGCGCGAGCTCGGCGTGCAGCTCTCGTTTGTGCGCCAGGTCCATGGTTCGCGCGTCTGCGAGCTCACGGCGCCAAGCGCGGCCCGCGCCCGCGGCGCGGGGCCGGACGAGCTCACGCGGGCTGACGGGCTGGTCACAACCGAGCGCGGCCTGGCGCCGACGGTGTTGACCGCGGACTGCCTACCGGTCGCGATCGCCGGCGACGGAGCGGTGGCGATGCTCCACTGCGGATGGCGCGGCCTGCAGGCCGGCGTGATCGCCGCCGGCGTGCACGCGCTGGACGAGCTCGGCGTGGTGGGAGAGCGAAGCGCGGCGATCGGCCCGGGCGCGGGACCGTGCTGCTATGAGGTCGGCGCCGAGGTTCACGAGGCGTTCGCCGGCCATCCCGACGCGGTTCACCGCGGGCCGAACCTGGACCTGTGGGCGATCGCTCGCTTCGAGCTCGAACGCGCCGGGATCGAGAAGGTGCACGAGATCGGTGTGTGCACGATCTGCTCGGATCCCGCGCTGCTGTTCTCACATCGGCGCGAGCGGGGGGTCACCGGGCGTCAGGCGGGGATCGCGTGGCTCCGCTGATCGAAGGCCTGAGCCCCGAGCTGGTTCGCTGCAACCTCGAGCGAGTCCGCGAGCAGATCGCCGCCACCGGGCGCGATCCGGCCGAGGTCGAGATCCTCGCTGCCGTCAAGTACGTTGCGGTGCAGGAGCTCGCAACGCTCGCCCAGGCCGGCCTGACGCTCGTGGGCGAGAACCGTGCACAGGACCTGGTGCGCAAGGTGCAAGCCGCACCGGACGCTCTCACGTGGGACTTCATCGGCCACCTGCAGAGCCGCAAGGTGCGCGACGTCCTGCCCCGGGTGCGCTACATCCATTCGGTCGCCAGCGACTCCGTACTGGCCCAGCTCGCTTCGCACGGGAGCGATCAGACCGAGGTGCTGGTCGAGATCAACGTCGCGGGTGAACGAGGCAAGAGCGGCATCGCCCCGGCCGAGCTCCCGGATTTCCTGAGGCGATGCCCGGTCCGGGTGGTGGGGCTGATGACGATGCCGCCGTTGGCCCCGAACGCCGAGGACAGCCGACCGTATTTCGCGGCGTTGAGGGAGCTGGCGGCGGAAAACGACCTGGAGCAGCTGTCGATGGGCACCAGCCAGGACTACCTCGTGGCGGCGCAGGAAGGGGCGACGATCGTCCGTCTAGGTACAACCCTGTTTCAGCGCGCGTCATAATCCTCAAGCAGGGAAATATCGCGCTTGCGCGAACCCAGTCACGCACATGGCGTTGAGAGATACCTGGCATCGCACGCTCGTCTACTTCGGCCTAGCCGGGGATGACGCCTACGAGGACGAGGAGATGGAGCCCGACCGCGAGCCGGAGGTCGACCTCCAAGACAGCTATCGCGAGCGCCCGAACGTTCGCAAGCTGAGCCAGCGCCGGCGGCGCGACGAGATCGACGACATCTTCGCGGACGACCCCAGCGCGGAGCGACGGACAACCTCGCTGCGGCCAGTGGGCGGCCGTGGCGGCAACGGGCGTGGGGGGGACGTCCGCGTGCACTTCGTCGCCCCGAAGAGCTTCAACGACGTCCAGGACGTCGCCGACAAGTTCAAGGACACGATTCCCGTGATCCTCAACCTCCAGGGCACCGACACTGATTTGTCCAAGCGGCTGATCGACTTCTCCAGTGGCCTCACCTACGCGCTCGACGGCGGCATGCAGCGAATCGCCGACAAGGTCTTCCTGCTGACGCCGCGCAACGTCGAGGTGTCGGCCGAGGAGCGCGCGCGGTTGGTGGAGAAGGGCTTCTTCAACCAGTCCTAGGCCGACCGGCCGGGCGAGCGCCGACGCCGTTTCCGGCGCCGCATGAGCGCCGAGGTAGATTTCTACCGATGCGAGTAGGCCTGATCGGTGCGGGCAACATGGCGCGTGCGCTGGCGCGGGGCTGGGGCGATCCCGTGCTCTGCTCCGATTCGGGATCGGGCCGCGCGGCGGCGCTGGCCGCCGAGCTGGGTGGCCGCGCGGCGAGCAATCTCGAGGTCGCCGAGGAGGCCGATCTCGTCGTCCTGTGCCACAAGCCGGCGCAGCTGGGAGCTGTGGCGCGCGAGATCGCCGGCACCGCCAAGGCGGTCGCGTCGGTGCTCGCTTCGGCCGCGACCGGTTCGCTGACGGCCGAGTATCCGGGAGTCCCGGTGTTCAGACTGATGCCCAACACGCCGGTCGAGGTCCGCCGGGGGATCGTCTGCTACTCACCCGCCCTGGGAGTCGATCCTGAGCTCGAGCGCGAGGTGATCGCCCTGTTTGAGCGGCTCGGCTTGGTGGTCGAGGTAGAGGAGCGTCTCCTCGGCGCGGCGGCGGCGGTGATGTCGGTCGGTCCCGCTTACCAAGCGCTACTCGCCGAAGCGCAAGTCGACGCCGCGGTCAGGCATGGCCTGCGCCCCGCGCTCGCCGCGCGGCTCGTGGTCGAGACGATGTCCGGCAGCGCGGCGCTGCTGCAGGCCCGCGAGTACGACACGCTCGCCGTCAGGCGCGAGGTCACCTCGCCGGGCGGCTCGACGGCGCGCGGCCTCGACGCGCTCGAGCGAGCCGGGGTCCGGGCGGCGTTTGCGGCGGCGATCGACCGGGTCTGCGAGCCGGGACGATGATCGCTTTCGGGGCGGCCACTCGGGTCGACGTGGCGAACTACGTCAGCGCCCTGTTCGAGGTCTACATCGTGCTGATCTTCGTCTACATCCTGCTGAACCTGATGTTCTCGTTCGGCGTGCGGATGCCGTACACGCGCTGGAGCGACGCGCTGATGAACTTCCTGCGTGACGTCTCCGAGCCCTACCTGAGGCTGTTTCGCCGTTTCATCCCGGCGGTCGGAATGTTCGACTTCTCGCCGATGGTCGCGATCATCGTCCTGTACGTCGTACAGATGCTCGTGGTCAATGCCATCCACGGCTGAGCGCAGCCCGACGCCGGTAGCGGACGCCGACGCGGTGAGCGAGCCGCCAATCGGGCGTCGGAGAGCCTTCCTGCGCGCGCTGATGGTCGTAGTCGCCGTCCTGGCGCTCGACCGGATCACCAAGCGCGCCGTCGTGAGCGGGATCGCCGTCGGCGACGTGCACAGGTTCATGCCCGGCGTCCAGCTCGTCCATGTGCGCAACTCGGGCGTCGCGTTCGGCTTCTTGTCGGGCGGGGGGGCGCCTGTGCTGGTGCTGACGCTGGTGGCGCTCGGCGTGCTGCTGACCTACTTCGCGCTCCGCCCTCGGCGACCGCTGCTGTGGTTGCCCACCGGATTGCTCGTCGGCGGGGCCTTCGGCAACCTGATCGATCGCCTCTCGAGCGGCTCGGTGACCGATTTCATAAAGCTGCCGCTCTGGCCCGCGTTCAACGTCGCCGACATGGCGATCACGTTCGGGGTGCTGACCCTGCTCTACGTGCTCGAGGGAGCGCGTCCGCGCAAGGACTCAGAGCCGGCGCCGGCTCCCGAACGTCGCCATTGAGCGGGTCACGGTTCCAGCTCAGGGTGGACGAGCGGGCGGCCGGAGCCCGGCTCGACCAGTTCCTGGCGGGGCCGCTGGGCTCTCGGGCCCGCGCGCAGCGGCTGATCGACTCGGGGTACGTGCTGGTCGACGGGCGGGCTCGCCCCAAGCGCCACACGATCTCAGCCGGCGAGTTGGTGACCGTCGATCAAGGCGAGGAGGTGGCGGGTCCGGGCGCTCCCGCACCGCAGGCGCCGTTCTCTATCGCCTATGAGGACGAGCATCTGCTGGTGGTCGACAAGCCGGCCGGGGTCGTGGTTCACCCCGCCCGGGGTCACCGGACCGGCACGCTCGCGCAGGCGCTCGCGGTGCGCGGGACCGACGGAGGGGAGCCGTGGCGGGCGGGTGTCGTCCACCGTCTGGATCGCGACACCTCGGGACTGCTCGTCGTGGCCAAGAGCGACCGGGTGCACGGCGCGCTGAAGGCGCTGCTGTCCGAGCGTCGTCTGCGGCGCGAGTACCTGGCGCTCGTCGCCGGTCATCCGGAGGCGCGGACGGGAACGATCGACGCGCCGATCGGCCGCCACCGCCGCGACCGCGTTCTGATGTCGATCGATACCGACGAGCCGCGCGAGGCCCGCACCCACTTCGAGCTCGTGCGGCTGCTGCCGGCCGCGGCCCTGATGCGCGTGACGCTCGAGACTGGGCGCACCCACCAGATCAGGGTGCACTTGGCCGCGATCGGGCATCCGGTGTGTGGCGATCCGCAATACGGCACGGCGGGCGAGTGCGGCCTCGAGCGGCAGTTCCTCCACGCGGCGAGGCTCGCGTTCGAGCACCCCGTGACCGGAGCCGCGGTCGACATCAGCTCGGGGCTGCCCGCGGATCTGGTCCGGGCGCTGGGTACGGCCGAGCGGTCCTGAGGCGCCGGCAAACGAGAAAAAGGGGGCGGGGCGGCCCGTCCAAAGCCGCCCCGCCTACCGCATGCGAACCGATCCACCGGAGGTAGGGGAAGGGGTCCGGTTCGCGCCGCAAGCCGCCGTCGGTGGTAGGGAAGACGGTGACCCGCTGATCACTACAACGTCGATGGGAGCAAAAACTTTCGTAGACTGGGTGACGATTTCTTCCTACGACCTCGCGCACGCCGACGCGACCCTGCCCCGGATGCCCCGGGGTTTCGCGGACATCGGCAGCGTGAGCCTGACCGACAATTCACAAGGGAGCAGTAACCGTGGCTCAAATCGGACTGAAGGAGCTGCTGGAGGCCGGCGTACATTTCGGCCACCAGACACGCCGCTGGAACCCCAAGATGCGCCGCTTCATCTTCGGAGAGCGCGACGGCATCTACATCATCGACCTGCTGCAGACCGAGGCGTTGCTGGAGAACGCGCGGCGGTTCGCCTCCGAGTTGTCCCGGCGAGGCGGGACCGTGCTGTTCGTCGGGACCAAGAAGCAGGCCAGGGACGCGATCAAGGACACGGCTGAATCGGCCGAGATGCCCTACGTCAACCATCGCTGGCTCGGGGGTCTGCTGACCAACTACCAGACGATCTCGCTGAGGATCAAGCGGCTGCACGATCTCGAGCGCTACGAGACCGAAGGTCAGCTCCAGCTTCTGCCGACCCGCGAGCGGATGGCTGCTCAGGCCGACCTCGCCAAGCTGCGCGCCAACCTCGGCGGCGTCAAGAACATGCAGCGCGTCCCCGATGCGGTGTTCGTGATCGACCTGAAGACCGAGGCGATCGCGGTTCGCGAGGCGCAGCGGCTGCGAATTCCGATCATCGGCTTGGTCGACACCAACTGCGACCCCGAGGGGATCGACTTCGTGATTCCCGGCAACGACGACGCGATCCGGTCGTGTGCGGCGGTCGCCGGCGCGATCGGCGATGTGGTCGCGCAGGGCCACGGCATCTTCCGCGCCGAGGAGGAGGCGGCTCGCTTGGAGCGCGAGCGCCAGGAGGCCGAGGAGCGCGCCCGGCGCGAAGCCGAGGAGCAGGCTCGACGTGACGCCGAGGAGCGGGCCCGTCTGGAGGAGGAGGAGCGCGCGCGGCAGGCGAGCGAGGCCGCGGCCGCTGCCCAGGCCCCCGCTCCCGCCGAGGCCCCTGCGAGCGAGGCGCCCGCGCCTGCGGCACCGCAGCCCACGCCTGCGGCACCGCAGCCTGCCGAGCCGGCGCCTGCGGAGGCCGCGCCTGCGCCTCCCGAGCCCGAGCCCGCGGCTCCGGAGCCGGCAGAGACGCCGACCCCGGCAGCGCCGCAGCCGCCGGCGGAGCAGCCCGAGCCGACCGTCGCGCCCGAGGACGCGGTGCCGGAGCCGCCGGCCGCTCCCGAGGAGCCTCCGGAGGCGCCCGAGAGCGCGCCCGCCGCGACGGCTGACGCCCCACCGGCCGAGGAGCAGACATGACCGAAGTCACGGCAAAGGACGTCAAGGCCCTCCGCGACCGAACCGGCGCGGGCATGCTCGCCTGCAGAGACGCGCTGACCGAGGCCGACGGCGATCTCGACAAGGCGGCCGAGATGTTGCGCGCGCGCGGCGAGGCTCAGGCCGCAAAGCGCTCGGGTGAAGAGGCTCGCGAAGGTGCGGTTCAGTCCTACATCCACGCCGGTAACAAGATCGGCGTGCTGGTCGAGGTCGACTGCCAGACGGACTTCGTGGCCCGAAACGAGCGCTTCATCGAGTTCGCGCGCGACCTAGCGCTTCACGTCGCTGCTGCCGCTCCCCTGGCCGTGACCGAAGATGACGTCGCGGCCGAGGATCGGGAGCGGGAGGAGCGAATCGCCACCGAGCAGGCCGCCGACAGGCCGGAGAACGTCCGCGAGCGGATCGTCACCGGCAAGCTCGACAAGTGGCTCGACGAGGTGGTTCTGCTGCGCCAGACGCATGTCAACGAGGACAAGCACGGCGGCAAGACGATCGAGGAGCTGCGCGCGGCGCTGTCGGCGGAGACCCGCGAGAACGTCGTCATCCGCCGCTTTGCCAGGTTCGCGGTTGGCGGTTGAGCCGGTGGCCGCCGACTCCGAGCCGCGGCCAGCCCCCGCCTACGAGCGGGTGCTGCTCAAGCTCTCCGGCGAGGCGCTGATGGGGGACCTGGCCTATGGCACGGATCCAGAGCGGGTTCAGGCGATCGCGGACGAGATCGCGGCGGTCCAGCGTCGTGGGGTCGAGATCGCGATCGTGGTCGGCGGCGGCAACATCTACCGGGGACTGAAGGCGGCGGCGCGGGGGATGGATCGCGCGACCGGCGACTACATGGGGATGCTGGCCACAGTCCTGAACGCCCTGGCGCTTCAAGACGCGCTCGAGAAGGAGGGGATCGCAACGCGCGTGCAGTCGGCGATCACAATCTCCGAGGTCGCCGAGCCATACATCCGGCGCCGCGCCATCCGCCACCTCGAGAAGGGACGCATCGTGATCTTCGCCGCTGGCACGGGCAACCCGTTCTTCACCACCGACACGGCGGCGGCGCTGCGCGCGGCCGAGCTGCACGCCGAGATCGTGCTGATGGCCAAGAACGACATCGAAGGGGTCTACACCGCCGACCCTGCGCTGCACCCGGAGGCCGAGTTCATTCCCGAGATCACTCACATGGACGCGCTGACGCGTGGGTTGCAGGTGATGGACTCCACCGCGTTCGCGCTGTGCATGGACAACAACCTCCCGATCGTCGTCTTCAACATGGTCGACGGGCGCAACATCGACAAGATAGTGTCCGGCCAGCGAGTGGGCACGTTGGTGAGAACATGAGTGACGACGAAATCATTGATGAACGGCTCGCCGACGGGCGCGAGCGGATGAAGAAGTCTGTCGAGTCCACGCGCCACGAGTTCGGCTCGGTCCGCACCGGCCGCGCGAGCCCTGCGCTGCTCGACCGGATCGTCGTCGACTACTACGGCACCGCCACGCCGCTCAAGCAGCTCGCGACGATCAGCTCGCCGGAGCCGCGCCTGCTGACCCTCCAGCCCTACGACAAAGGGTCGATCAAGGCCATCGAGCGCTCGATCCTCGAATCCGACGTCGGCCTGACGCCGTCAAACGATGGCAACCTGATCCGGCTGGGGATTCCCGAGCTGACCGAGGAGCGCCGTCGCCAGCTGGTCAAGGTCGTGCGCCACATCGCCGAGGAGGGCCGGATCGCGATCCGCAGCGTCCGTCGTGACGTGATGCACGATCTCCGTGAGCTCAAGGAGGCCGGCGAGGCCGGCTCAGACGACGAGCACCGAGCGGAGGTCGAGCTCCAGAAGGTCACCGACGCGCGGATCGCCGAGCTCGATGAGCTGCTGAAGCTCAAGGAAGAAGAGATCTTGGAGGTGTAGTGGCCTCCAGATCTGAGGGTATGACCGCCGAGCCCGGCGGGGTCGCTGAGCGCGGCGGTCGGGACGGGCGGCCCCGATATATCGCGATCATCACCGACGGAAACGGCCGCTGGGCCCAGCGGCGGGGGCTTCCCGTGGTCGCGGGCCACGAGGCCGGCGCGGACACCGTCAAAGCGCGCCTGCGGGACGCGGCTGAGTTCGGGATCGAGGAGCTGACCGTGTACTCGTTCTCGACCGAGAACTGGTCCCGTGACGATGACGAAGTGGCGGCGCTGATGGAGATGTTCGCACGGCGACTGGAGCAGGAGACCCCCGAGCTGCACGCCGAAGGGGTGCGGATGCGATTCATCGGTCGTCGTGCGGCGCCGGTCGCCCCGGGCCTGATCGAGCGCATGGCGTGGGCTGAGGACGTGACGAGCGCCAACCGGCGGATCACGCTGTTCGTCGCCTTCAATTACGGCGGCAGGGCGGAGATCGTCGACGCAGCCAGAAGCTTTACGGGCAGCACCGAGACCGAGTTCAGCGCCCACCTCTACGCACCCGAGATGCACGACCCCGACTTGATCATCCGCACCAGCGGCGAGCAGCGGATGTCGAACTTCCTGCTGTGGCAGGCCGCCTACTCCGAGCTCGCCTTCCGCGACGAGCTGTGGCCTGACTTCTCGCGCTCGGCCTTCGAGCAGACGCTGGATGAGTTCGCCGCGCGCGGACGCCGGTTCGGGGGCCGCTGATGCCGTCCGCGCGCCGGTCGGGCGACGGAGGACGCTCGCCGGCCCCCCGGCGCCGTCGCGAGCCACGGGTGTCGCGGCGACCGCGCTCGGACCTGTTTTCGCGCGTCCTGGTAGCCGTACCAGCGGCGATCGTCGCGATCATCTTCGTCGACTTCGGCGGCCTCGCCTGGGCGCTGTTCATGATCGCCGCCGGGGCTCTGTGCCTGCACGAGCTCTACCGGATGCTCGCGCGCTGGCGACCGGCGCCCGCGGTCGGGTTCGCGTCACTGGCGGTGATGGTGATCGCCGCCCGCTACGGGACCGAACGCGACGTGCTGGAGGTGGCAGTGGCGACCCTGCCGGTCGCGTTTTTGGTGATCCTCGCCCGGGGCCAGCGCGCCGCCGTCACGGTCTCGGTCGCGGGGACGCTGCTCGGCGTCTACTGGCTCGGGTTCGCGTTCGCGCACGCCGAGCTGCTGCGCGGGCTCCAGCACGGCGACGGCATCATCATCGACGTGCTGGTGGGGACGTTCCTCGGCGACACGGCGGCCTACATCGGCGGGCGCCTGTTCGGCCGCCGCGCGCTGGCCCCCTCGATTTCCCCCAACAAGACGGTCGAGGGGCTGTTCTGCGGGATGCTGATCGCGATCCTGTCGGTATTCGTCGCCGGCCTCTACCAGTCGTGGCTGACCCAAGGCGACGCGCTGTTGCTGGGACTCGCGGTAGCCGTCCTCGGACCCGTGGGCGATCTGTTCGAGTCTGTGGTCAAGCGCGACGCCGGCGCCAAGGACGCCGGCAACGTGTTCGGTGCCCACGGCGGTGCCCTGGACCGGCTCGACGCGGTCATTTTCACGATCGTGGCGGGCTACTACGTGTGGGTCGCCACGATGCACTGAGGCCGTCCGGCCAGCGCGGGCGTACCTACCGTTCCTAGAATCCGTTTGGTGCCGCGCCGCCTGGTCATCCTCGGCTCCACGGGCTCGATCGGCGCCCAGGCCCTCGACGTGGTCAGGCGCAGTGGCGAGGGCGAGCTCGAGGTCGTCGGACTGAGCGCCGGCAGCGACTGGGGGCAGCTGATCCGCCAGGCTCGCGAGCACGGCGTGCGACGCATCGCGCTGGCCGACCCCGACGCGGCCACGCGCGCGAGCGAAGCCTGGACGGGCGAGACGTTCGCCGGCCCCGACGGGCTCGTGCGGCTGATCATCGAAGCCGGGTGCGACTTGGTCCTGAACGCGATCGTCGGGTCGGCTGGGCTGGTGGGAACCGTCGCGGCGCTCGGCGAGGGGATCGACCTCGCGCTCGCCAACAAGGAGTCGCTGGTCGTCGGGGGCGAGCTCGTGACGCAGCTGGCGCAGGCCACCGGCGCGAGCATGATCCCGGTCGACTCCGAGCACTCGGCGCTTCACCAGCTGCTCGCCGCCGAGCGCCCAGGCACCGTCGATCGGCTGATCCTGACAGCGTCGGGTGGTCCGTTTCGCGGCCGCGGTGTCGCCGAGCTCGAGCACGTGACGGTGCAACAGGCGCTCGCTCACCCCACCTGGGCGATGGGCGGCAAGATCACGATCGACTCGGCGACGCTGATGAACAAGGGACTCGAGCTGATCGAAGCCCACCACCTGTTCGGGACTCCCTATGACCAGATCGACGTGATCGTCCACCCCCAGTCGATCGTCCACAGCCTGATCCAGCTCTGCGACGGCGCCACGCTCGCGCACCTCGGCTATCCCGACATGCGGGTCCCGATCTCCTACGGCCTGCATTATCCCGACCGTGTCGACGTTCCCATCCGGCCGCTCGACCTGGCCGAGCTCGCGTCCCTGACCTTCGAAGAAGTGGATCTGGACACGTTTCGGTGCCTGCGGTTGGCGCGCGAGGCGGGGCTCGCCGGCGGCACTGCCCCGTGCACGCTGAACGCCGCCGACGAGGTGGCCGTGCACGCGTTCATGGGCGGCGAGCTCGGTTTCCTGGAGATCGCCGGCGTGATCGAGGAGACGCTGACCCTGCTGCCCTCAGGCCGGGTGCACTCGTTCGAGTCGCTGGCCGACGCCGACGGCGAGGCGCGCCGCGTCGCCGGTGAGCTCGTGCATGCGCGGGCAAGTGCTTAGCGGACGCTTAGCGCCCGGGCAGCTGTACTTGGCACACTAGCTCGCAGGTGTCCTACGTCCTCGCATTCCTCGGTTTCGCGGCGCTGATCATCCTCCACGAAGCCGGCCACTTCGCCGCCGCCAAGGCGGTCGGCATGCGCGTGGAGCGGTTCTCACTGTTCTTCGGGCCGCTGCTGGTCAAGTTCCGCCGCGGCGAGACCGAGTACGGGATCGGCCCGATCCCGCTCGGGGGCTACGTGAAGATCACCGGCATGAACCCCAACGAGGACATACCCGAAGGAGTCCGCGATCGCGCCTACTACAACCAGCCGGTGTGGAAGCGCGTGGTCGTGATCCTCGCGGGACCCGCGGTGAACCTGGTGATCGCGTTCTTGATCATCTTTGGGCTGCTGCTCTCAAACGGCCAGCCGGTCGTGGTCAAGCGGGTCGCCGCGGTCGAGCGCTCGACCCCCGCTGCGAGGGTGCTTCGTCCCGGCGACCAGCTCGTTTCGGTCGATGGCGTCGGCGGCTCGCCGGCGGCGATTCGGGCGCAGATCGACACCCATCATTGCGCCGGCACACCGGTCGCCGGCTGCCTTGCTGTGACCCCCGTTCAGCTCGTCGTTCGTCGGCACGAGCGGTTGCTGCACATTGACGTGCGACCCCACTACAGTGGCGCTGACCGCCGGATCGAGCTCGGCTTCCTGTTCGGCGTCGGCGCCCATTACCCGAGCACCACCGGCGCGGCGTCGGCGGCCGTCTCAGGTATGTGGTCGGTGACCACTCAGACGGTGTCGAGGATCGTGCGAGTCTTCGAGCCTCAGGACCGAAAGCAGTTGCACGGCGTCGTTGGCGGCTACACGGTAACGCAGGAGTCGTTCGCCCAGAGCCCGTCGCTCGCTCTCCAGGTGCTGGCGTTGATCTCCCTGTCGTTGGCGGTCATCAACCTGTTCCCGTTCCTCCCCCTCGACGGCGGCCACGTGTTCTGGGCGCTGGCCGAGAAGATTCGCGGCCGGCGGATCTCGTTCGCCGTTATGGAGCGCGCCGGAGTCGTCGGGTTCGTGCTGATCATCATGCTGTTCTTCGTCGGGCTGAGCAACGACATCAGCACGCTCGCCGGGAGCGGCTTCAACGTTCGCTAGCAGGAGCCGGCGGTGACCGGCTGCGATAGCGTTGCGAGCTGCTAAGTCGGCGGCGAGGAGGAGACAATGGCGAGCAGCACCAGGTTGGCGACCGCCGCACGCGCGGTCGACGCCTCGACGCTGACCGAAGCGCTGCGGCGAACGGCCGCCAACCATCCCGACATCGTCGCCGTCCGGACCCCCGATGACAGCGTCTCGCTGACGTGGTCAGAGCTGCTGGCTCGCGTCGAGGCGATCGCCGGCGGGCTCGCGAAGCTGGGCGTCGGGCGAGGGGACCGCGTGGCGATCATGCTCGCCAACCGGCCGGAGTTTCACCTCGTCGACCTCGCGGCGGTGATCCTCGGCGCGACTCCGTTCTCGATCTACACCACCTACCCGGCGGATGAGATCAAGTACTTGATCGAGGACTCGGGTGCCAGATTGGCGATCGTCGAGCAGGCGTTCCTGCCGGCCGTGCTCGAGGCGCGCCAGGGGCTGGCCGGGCTCGAGCAGGTGGTGGTCGTGGACCCGGAGGCGGGGGCTGGGCAGGCGAGGGCGGTGGACGGGGTCGTCTCGCTGGCCGATGTGGAGGGCTCCGATCCAGACTTCGACGCCGCTACCGCGGCCGCTGAGGTGAGGCCCGACGACGTGCTGACGCTGATCTACACCTCGGGCACGACCGGACATCCCAAGGGCGTTCAGCTGACCCACCGGGCGATCATGTTCACCGCGCGGATGACCGAGCAGGTGATCCCATTGCCCCCCGGTTCGCGAGTGATCTCGTGGCTGCCCTCGGCCCACATCGCCGAGCGCAACGCTCACCACTACATCCCAGTCATCCATGCCGGCAGTGTGACCTGTGCGCCGAACCCGCGCGAGGTCCTGTCCTACCTGCCCCAGGTTCGCCCAAACTGGTTCTTCGCCGTGCCCCGGATCTGGGAGAAGCTCAAAGCGGGCCTCGAGGCGATGCAGGCCGCTGCGCCGGTGCAGCAGCGCCGCTCGGTGCAGGAGGCGCTGGCGGCGGCGATCGAGCGCGTACGGCTGCTCCAGCAGGGAAAACCGGTGCCGCCCGAGCTCGAGGAGCAGGTCGCCCGGGCCGACGAGAACCTGTTCTGCAAGCTCCGGGAGATGCTCGGCCTCGACCAGGCGCTGGCCGTCAACGTCGGGGCTGCCCCCACACCGGTAGACGTGCTCGAGTTCTTCCACGCGATCGGGATCGAGCTCTCAGAGCTGTGGGGCATGTCCGAGACGTGTGGGATCGGGGCTGTCAACCGGCCGGGCCAGACCAGGATCGGGACGGTCGGACCCGCGTCGCCGGGCGTGGAGCTCGAGCTGGCTGACGACGGCGAGGTGCTGTGCAGAGGAGAATTTTTGATGTTGGGCTACCGCAACCAGCCCGAGAAGACCGCCGAGGCGATCGACTCAGCCGGCTGGCTGCACACCGGCGACATCGGCACGATTGACGAGGACGGCTACCTCAAGATCGTGGATCGCAAGAAGGAGCTGATCATCAACGCGGCCGGTAAGAACATGTCACCGGCCAACATCGAGGCGGCGCTCAAGTCCGGAAGCCCGCTGATCGGACAGGCGTGCTGCATCGGCGACGGCAGGCCATACAACACGGCGCTGCTCGTGCTCGACTCGGACTTCGCGCCCCAGTGGGCCGCCCAGCAGGGGCTCGCGGACTCCTCGTTCGAGGAACTGGCGTCCGAGCGTCAGGTGCTGGCCGTGGTGCAGGAGGGAGTCGACCGCGCCAACGAGCGGCTCGCGCGGGTGGAGCAGATCAAGAAGTTCACGGTCATTGCCGGAGACTGGCTGCCCGGCGGCGACGAGCTGACGCCGACGATCAAGCTCAAGCGCAAGCCGATCGCGCGAAAGTACGAGCGCGAGATCGAAGCCATGTACTCATAGGCGGCGCGGCGGGGGGAGAGTAGGGGAAAGTGGGAGCCTGCGGGCACGCCAAACGACGAGGACGACCATCACCCGCAAACCGGCGTACAA